>JAEUMA010000519.1 GCA_016793565.1 Rhizobiaceae bacterium | reverse complement strand
ACAGCGCGAAGAGGAATCCTCGCACCGCCGGATCTTCGCGCCGGGGTAGACTATCGGCCGTCATGGTGCCTTCTATGCTCGCGGCACGGCAAACCACCATCGCAAACTTCTGATGGTCCGTCCGATTGCGTTGATGGATCGCGGCGGGGTTACTCCGCCGCCACCAACCCCGCCATCTCGCGGTTCTTCATCAGCTTGTAGATGATCGAATCCATCAGCGCCTGGAACGAGGCGTCGATGATGTTGTCGGAGACGCCGACCGTCCACCAGCGCGCGCCGGTGGCGTCGTGCGATTCGATCAGCACCCGGGTGATCGCCTCGGTGCCGCCGTTCAGGATGCGCACCTTGAAGTCGACAAGCGTCATGTCTTCTATCTCGCGCTGATACTTGCCGAGATCCTTGCGCAGCGCGATGTCGAGCGCGTTAACCGGGCCATTGCCTTCGGCCACAGACATGCGTTCCTCGCCGTCGACGACGACCTTCACGATCGCCTCCGAAACGGTCTTGAGGTTGCCGTTGGCGTCGAAGCGACGCTCCACCATGCAGCGGAAGCTCGACACGTGGAAGAACTCCGGCACAGTCTGCAGCGTGCGCCGCGCCAGGAGCTCGAAGCTGGCGTCGGCCCCTTCATAGGCGTAGCCTTGGGCCTCGCGTTCCTTCACCTCGGCGATCAGCGCGTCCAGGCGATGATCGGCCTTCGGGACATCGATGCCGCGGCGCTTGAGTTCGGCGACGAAGTTGGCCTTGCCGCCCTGATCCGACACCATGATGCGGCGGCGATTGCCGACGCTCTCGGGCGGAACGTGCTCGTAGGTCTTGGGCTCCTTGGCCAGCGCGGAGGCGTGGATGCCCGCCTTGGTGGCGAAGGCCGATGCGCCGACATAGGGCGCCTGCGGCTCCGGCGCGCGGTTGAGCAGTTCGTCGAACGCGCGCGACAAACGCGATATGCGCTCCAGCGAGCCGTCCGATATCGCCGTCTCGAAGCGCTCGGCGTAGACCGGCTTCAGCATCAAGGTGGGGATGATGGTGATCAGGTTGGCGTTGCCGCAGCGCTCGCCGATGCCGTTCAGCGTGCCCTGGACCTGGCGCACGCCGGCTTCGACCGCGGCCAGCGAGTTCGCCACCGCCTGGCCGGTGTCGTCATGCCCGTGGATACCCAGCCGCTCGCCAGGAATGCCGGCGGCGATCACCTCGCCGACGATGCGGCGCACCTCGGAAGGCTGCGTGCCGCCATTGGTGTCACACAGCACCACCCAGCGGGCGCCTGCGTCGAAGGCGGCTTTCGCGCAGGCAAGTGCGTATATTGGGTTTGCCTTGTAGCCGTCGAAAAAATGCTCGCAGTCGACCATCGCTTCCCGGCCGGCCTCCACCATCGTCTCGACCGAGGCGCGGATGGCGTCGAGGTTCTCGTCATTGGTGCAGCCGAGCGCAACACGCACGTGATAATCCCAGCTCTTGGCCACGAAGCAAGTCGCATCGGCCTTCGCCTGAAGCAGCGCGGCCAGGCCTGGATCGTTGGACGCCGAGACGCCGACGCGCTTGGTCATGCCGAAGGCGACGAACTTCGAGCGCTGGGTGCGCTTTTCGGCGAAGAAGGCGGTGTCGGTCGGGTTCGCGCCCGGATAGCCGCCCTCGACATAGTCGATGCCGAACTCGTCCAGCAACCGGGCGATCGCGATCTTGTCCTCGACGGAAAAATCGATGCCCGGCGTCTGCTGGCCGTCGCGCAGAGTGGTGTCGAACAGATAGACGCGTTGTCTTTTCATAGCAGGCTGGAGCTCGCGGCGCATGGCTACCCCTTCCCCCCGAACTTGTCCGTCGCATAGATCAGCCGGTCGAGGATGCCCGGCTCGGAGTAGGCATGCCCTGCCCCCTCGATCAGATAGAAGTCCGCGCGCGGCCAGGCCGTGTGCAGCGCCCAGGCGTATCGTGCCGGGCACGGCATGTCGTAGCGGCCG
>JAEUMA010000506.1 GCA_016793565.1 Rhizobiaceae bacterium | reverse complement strand
CGCGATCCGCCTGCTGCGACCGGGAGGAGTGGCGGCGGCGGAAATCGAGAGCATCGCCGGGGCATCCGTCCGGCGTGGCGGCGACAGGATCGAGGCGCCCGGCATGCTGTCGTCGCATTACGCGCCGCGGGCGCATATGCGTCTGAACGCGGCCGAGGTGCAGCCGGACGAAGCCCTGCTGGCGTTCGGGCCGGTGCGGGCGCGCGGCCACGAACGCGCCGTGGCGACGCTCAATCTGTCGCCCGCCGGCGATTTGCGCGAAGCGGCGTCCAACCTTTTCGCCTATCTGACGGCCCTCGACAAAAGCGGCGCGGCGCGCATCGCCGTCGAGCCGGTGCCGCCGCACGGCCTGGGCGAGGCGATCAACGACCGGTTGGCGCGCGCGGCCGCGCCGCGTCCCTGACGGCGGCCGCGTTCAGGCTTTGGTGAGGGAGCCTGACGAAGTGTTGCACCTGGTTCCGATCCGATAACCATCGCGGCAACAGCACAATTTTTACCGAACTTCTTAAGCGCGGCGGTAAGGTCGCGCCGCTAGGTTCTCCCACAACGAGGCCGGAAATACCGGCCCGGAGGCACGCCGAAAATGGCGGCTCTCAGGAGAGACAGGAAGGCACATTCATGAGCACCGGATTGAAGCCGGTCTGGGCTGGCCGCGCCATGCGGCTGGACCCTTTCCGATTGCCCCAGATCGTGAGCTACGCCACGCGGGATGAAGGCGGCGACATCACTTTCGACATCGACGCGCGGGGCGTTGTCGTGCGCAGGGTACTGGCGCAGAGCGGCTTGCCGGCGACCATCGTTCTGCCGGCGCGCGCCTTCCGCGGCGTTGCCGCGAGGGCGATCGAGGACGCCGAAGGCAATGTCACCGTAACGCTCGAACTCATGCACGCCGACCCGATGCTGTCGGTGCCGCTGCTGGTCGCCGACGACCTGGACGACGTGGCGGCCGACTGGCGGGCCTGGGCCGACGCTTACCGGCTGCCGATGCTTCTGGTAGAGGCTGACGGGGTGGCGCGCACGCTGGATGAGTCGCTCGGCGCGCTGCGCACGGCGCACATGCAGCCGCGGCGCAAGGGCCGCATCTCGTCCGGACGCCGGCCGCGCTTCCTGGCGCGCCGACGCTGCGGCACGCTCGGCCTGCGCCTCGTCGTGGAAGGCGAAGAGATCATCGCGCCGGAATGACCGGTCTCACACCATCGGCTTGAGGACGGTCCAGGCCGTCCCGCCGACCAGTCCCAGGAAGATCAGCCAGCCGACAGTGCCGTTGGAGCGAAACAGCGTCAGGCACTGTTCCGGCTTGTCGATGTCGAGCGCGAGGATCTGGCGCCCCATGTGGACGGCCGCGGCGAACAGGCCGGCCAGCGCCGGCAGCGGCGCTCCGGCAGAGGCAAAGGCCAGCGCGAAGCACACCAGTGCTCCGCCATAAAACGCCAGCAGCCACGATTTGGTGCTTTCGCCGAACAGGCGCGCGGTGGAGCGGACGCCGACCAGCGCGTCGTCCTCCTTATCCTGGTGGGCGTAGATCGTGTCGTAACCGATCACCCACAGCACGCTGCCGGCGTAGAGCATCAGCGCTGGCGGATCGAGTCTGCCGAAGGCGGCCGCCCATCCCATCAGCGCGCCCCAGGAAAAGGCAAAGCCGAGAACGAGTTGCGGCCAGTCCGTGAATCGCTTCATGAAGGGGTAGATCGCCACCACCGCCAGGGACGCGAAGCCGAGCCCGATCGTGAAAGCGTTGAACTGCAGCAGCACCACGAGGCCGACAAGCGCTTGGATGGCGATGAAGGCCAGCGCCTTCTTGCGCGAGACCTTGCCCGCGGGCAGGGGGCGCGAGCGGGTCCGCTCGACCTTCCCGTCTATGTCCTGGTCGACCAGGTCGTTGTAGGTGCAGCCAGCGCCGCGCATGGCGACGGCGCCGATCAGGAACAGCGCCATATCCCATGGCGAAGGCATTGCTGTGGCCAGCGATGCACCGGGCCCGGTGCCCGCCGCCGCCGCGAGAGCCGTCGACCACCAGCAGGGCCACAGAAGCAGCCACCAGCCGATCGGCCTATCCCAGCGGGCAAGCTGGGCATAGGGCCACATTCCGCGCGGCAAGGCGCGGTAGACCCAATGTCGGCTCGGGGCGTCTGCGACGCGACCCTGCTGTTCCCGGCTTTGGATGGTGTCCATCCGACTTGAGTGGCAGGCGCCAGCAGAGGCGTCAAGGATGCTGCGCGGCGCGTCAGTTGCCGGGCCATACACGAACCTTGGAAATCGTCATCGGCCTGCCGCGCTTGCGATATGACAACTTGACCCGGCCGGAGCGTACCAGCTAGCGCGGAAAGCGGGAAAGGTCTGTGTTGCGGAAAGGCTTGCGATGAACGTCCTTCTGATCGGCTCCGGTGGGCGCGAGCATGCGCTGGCCTGGAAGATCGCGGCTTCGCCGCTGCTGAAGAAGCTTTACGCATTGCCCGGCAATCCCGGC
>JAEUMA010000479.1 GCA_016793565.1 Rhizobiaceae bacterium | reverse complement strand
GGCCCAGCGCCTCGACGCTCGCAATCTTCATGGTCACTCCTGCAATGGTTTCGGATGCGGCGCGGCCGGGGATGCGCCGATCAGGCCGCCCCGCTTTTGGTGCGCGCCAGCGGCGTGGCGAAATGATTGATCAGCGCCTCCGCGATCTGCGCGGGATCGCCATGTTCGATGAAATCGATCAGCCGGGCATGCAGATGGACCTCGCCGGTGCGGTCGGCGGCGTTGGCCCAGTCGCGGCAGAACACGATCATGAAGTGCTGCGCCAGACCCTCCCATATCTCGACCGCGAGTTCGTTGCCGGAATGGCGCGCCACGGTGCGGTGGAATTCCAGATCAATGGAGCCCAGCGCGACCAGATCGTCCGACCCGGAGAGCGAGGCCATCGTCTTGAGGATCTCCTTGAGATCGCGCACGAGAGGCCGCCTGTCTCCGCCCGGCCGCATCACATGCCGGAAGAAGATCGTTTCGATCGCCAGCCTCAGTTCGAATAGCTCGGCGATGCGACGCTCGCCGAAGTCGGCGATGCGCAACCCGCGCTGATCCGGCCCGCCAACGAGAATTCCGCGGATCTGCAGCTTCTGCATCGCCTCGCGCGCCGGCACGCGGCTGACGTTGAAGGCGGCCGCGACCTCCGCCTCGGTGATCCGCTCGCCGGGAGCCTTCTTCCCCCTGGCGATCGCCAGGATCAGGCGCTCCTCGACCTCGTCAGCGGTGGTCTTGCCGCGCGCGATCGGCGCCACTTCCCAGGAAAGTTCTCTCGGCAAAACCGGTGCCCTTGCGCGTTCGGCCAACCCACCAGCGGTGAGTGTTCGGTTGATCATATAGCATACGGTATACGGAGATCAAGGCTATTTGGCGGCTTCGCCGCGCCGGTCGCGCAGCGGCAACGCCAAGCGCCTGCACTACAGGTAACGCCGCGTGAACCTCCAGCGTGCCTGCCTTGCCTGGAGGTTCACGCCGCCGCCCGCTCTTGGAAATCCTGAGGCAAATCCGGCGAACCTCGCACGCCAAAGCGGCAAAGCGATATGGCCGAGCAGCGGTTCGCGCACCGACGCCGCTTTTTCGTTTCCCGCGATCGTTTAAGCAACTGTCGGTCGCCACTCGCGTGGGGGCGCGTATCGAAACCGAAAGCCCCGCGCCGTTCTGGCGCAGGCGGGGCGATTTCCCGCAAGGCCCATCTGCGCTAGCTGTTCTCACGGCAAGCAAGGAGTGGAAATGAGCGGTCTGCTAGCGCTTCTCGACGATGTAGCCGCGCTCACCAAGCTCGCCGCCGCGCAACTCGACGACGTTGTGGCGCAGGCCTCGCGCGCGGGCGTCAAGGTGGCCGGCTCCGTCATCGACGACACCGCCAAGGCCGGCGCCAAGTCGCTCGGCGTGGTGATAGACGACACGGCCGTCACTCCCAAATATGTTGAGAGCCTGCCGGCCTCGCGCGAACTGCCGATCGTATGGAAGATCGCGCGAGGCTCGCTGTTCAACAAGCTGGTCGTGCTGCTGCCGCTGGTGCTGCTGCTGGACGCGCTCGCCCCGTGGCTGATGACGCCCCTGCTCATGCTGGGCGGCCTCTATCTGTGCTTCGAGGGAGCGGAAAAGGTGGTGCATGCCTTCCGCCACGCCGAGGCGGAGCTGCCGCGCGAGAAAACCCCCGACGCGGCCACACTGGAGGCGGAGCGCGTGGCCGGCGCGATCCGCACAGACTTCATCCTGTCGGCGGAGATCATGACGATCGCCATGGCCGCCATCGAAGCCGAAGGCGTGCTGCAGCGCGGCGTCGTGCTGGCGCTGGTGGCCGTTGGCATCACCGGGCTGGTCTATGGTTTCGTCGCGCTGCTGGTGAAGGCTGACGATTTCGGCCTGCTGCTCGCCCGCCACGGCCGTCTGGGTCTCACCCGCTCGGCAGGAAGAGGCATCGTACGCGGCATGCCGGGCCTGATGACCGCGATCTCGGCCGTCGGCACGGCGGCGATGCTGTGGGTCGGCGGCTCCATCGTCAGCCACGGACTCCAGAAGCTCGGCTATGAGCAGGTCGGATTTCTGATAGAAAGCGCTGCTTCCACGACCGCGCACGCCC
>JAEUMA010000342.1 GCA_016793565.1 Rhizobiaceae bacterium | reverse complement strand
GGCCATCTCCCCCTCAAGGGGGGAGATCGGCAGTTTCGGCGACATCGCCTTCCCTGCAACGTTTGCGAGTGGCGAAAGCCGGGACGAAGGAAAATCTCCCCCCTTGCGGGGGAGATGGCCGGCAGGCCAGAGGGGGGTGCGCGGAAACTCGGCGGTCAGGGATCGCGGAGCGTTCGGCCGTGAGACCGGTGAAGATTCCCTCCTCGGAGAACTTTACCCTCGCCAATGCACGAGTGCACGGCTCGTTGACGCCGGGCCTTGAAGCCGACGCCGACGGCTTTGCCCTGGTCGACCTCTCTGTCGCCGGCGGCAGGATCGCCAGCATCACGCCCGCCGCCAGCGGCATTCACGCGGCAGCTGCGGCCGCCCGGCCAACCACGCCCGCGTCCGGCGAACCGACCCTAGACCTTGCCGGCCGCATCGTACTGCCGTGCTTCGTCGACTGCCATACGCATCTGGACAAGGGCCACATCTGGCCGCGAAAGCCCAATCCGGACGGCACCTTCATGGGCGCGCTGATCTCGTCGGGCGAGGATCGCGTCGCCCGCTGGTCGGCGAACGACGTGGAGCGGCGCATGGATTTCGCACTGCGCTCGGCCTACGCGCACGGCACCAAGGCGATCCGCACGCATCTCGACAGCATCCCGCCGCAGGACACCATTTCCTGGCCGGTTTTCGAGGCGATGCGCGAACGCTGGCGCGGCCGCGTCGAGATGCAGGCAGTCTGCCTGTTCGGCATCGAACTGGTGCGCGACAAGGCATGGCTTGACACCGTCGTACGACGCGTCGCGAAAGCCGGCGGCGTCCTCGGCGCAGTCTCCTACATGGTCCCGGACCTGGAGGAACTGCTCGACCGACTTTTTCGCGCGGCGGTCGAAAACGGCCTCGACCTCGACTTCCACGCCGACGAGACCGGCGACCTCTCCGCTGTGTCGCTGAAGAAGATCGCTGAGGCCGCGTTGTGGAGCGGCTTCGAAGGCAACGTGCTGGTCGGCCATTGCTGCGCGCTGTCACGCCAGCCGGACATGGAAGTGCTCGAAACGCTGGACAAGGTCGCGCGGGCGGGGCTTGGCGTCGTGTCGTTGCCGATGTGCAATCTCTATCTGCAGGATCGCCGGCAGGATGGCACGACGCCGCGCTGGCGCGGCGTCACGCTGCTGCACGAGATGAAGGCACGCGGCATTCCGGTCGCGGTCGCTTCGGACAACACGCGCGACCCATTCTACGCTTACGGCGACCTCGACATGCTGGAAGTCTACCGCATGGCGACGCGCATCCTGCATCTCGACCATCCGGTCGACGACTGGCCGCGCGCCGTCGGCGCCACGCCGGCCGGCATCATGCGGCTCGCAAATGCGGGTACGCTTCAGGCAGGCGGCCAGGCCGACTTCATCGTCTTCCGCGGCCGAAGCTGGACGGAGTTGCTCTCGCGGCCGGAATCGGATCGCATCGTGGTGCGGGACGGCCGCGCCATCGAGCGCGCCATCCCCGACTATGCCGAACTCGACGACCTGATGGTGTGACGATGGATCTTGCGGCGCTGCGACGCGACCTCGACGGGTTGAAGATCGAGGACAACGACAAGCTCGTGCTGCAAAAGAGCCGCGATTTTTACTGGTACAGCCCGGTGCTGAAGCGCCAGCTGGAAAACGTGACCGCCGACATCGTTGTGACGCCGAAGAACGAGGCGGAGGTGATCCGCCTGCTCGCCGCATGCCACCGCCACGGCGTGCCGGTGACGCCGCGGGGCACCGGCACCGGCAATTACGGCCAGGCGATGCCGCTGTCGCGCGGCGTGGTGCTGAACCTCGCCGAGATGAACGCGGTAAAATCGATTGCCAACGGCCGCGTCGTCGCGGAGCCGGGCGCGGTGATTTCCGACATCGACAAGGCGACGCGCGCCGATTCCGGGCAGGAGCTGCGCCTGCACCCGTCGACCTACCATACGGCCTCGATCGGCGGCTTCATCGCCGGCGGCTCGGGCGGCGTCGGCTCCATCCGCTGGGGCGGACTGCGTGATTTCGGCAACGTCATCCGGCTGCGCATCGTCACAATGGAGGCGGAGCCGCGCGTGCTCGATCTCACCGGCGAGAACCTGCACAAGGTGACGCACGCCTACGGCACAAACGGCATCATCACCGAGGTCGAGATGCCGCTGACGGAGGCCTATCCCTGGATCGACCTGATCGTCGGCTTCGACGATTTTGCCGGCGCGGCGCGCTACGGCAACGCGCTCGCCCGCCAGGACGGGCTTTTGCTCAAGCTGGTCACGCCGATCGCCGCACCTGTGCCGCAGCTCTATTTCAAGCGGCACCAGAAATTTTTCCGCGATGGCCAGAGTGTCTGCCTGGTCATGGTGGCCGAGCACGCGCTGGACGCCGTCCTTGCCTTCACGCGCCGGGTGGGCGGCGAGGTCATCTTCAACGCGGCAACCCTGTCGGACGAGGACAAAAAGGGCCTGCCGCCCAATTTCGAGCTGGCGTGGAACCACACGACCTTGCGTGCGCTGCGCGTCGACCCGTCGATCACCTATTTGCAGACGCTCTATCCGTTCCCGAACCAGCTTGCGCTGGTTGAGAAGATGGACCGCATGTTCCCCGGCGAGGTCTTTTCGCATCTCGAGTTCGTGCGCTTCGACGGTGATGTCACCTGCTTCGGCCTGCCGCTGGTAAAATTCACCAC
>JAEUMA010000250.1 GCA_016793565.1 Rhizobiaceae bacterium | reverse complement strand
CCCGGGCCGGGGTGAAGCGTTACACCACGAATCTCGACGCCGCGCTGGCGGACGCCTCGAACCAGATTTACTTCGACGCGACGCTGACCGGCCAGCGCCCGATCGGCGTGCGCAAGGCGATCGCGGCGAAGAAACACATTTACTGCGAGAAGCCGACCGCCACGTCGTCGCAGGAGGCGCTGGCGCTCGCGCGGGAGGTCACCGCCGCCGGCCTCAAGAACGGCGTCGTGCAGGACAAGCTCTGGCTCCCCGGCCTGCTCAAGCTGAAGTACCTCATCGATACCGGCTTTTTCGGCCAGATCCTTTCGGTGCGCGGCGAGTTCGGCTACTGGGTCTTCACCGGCGAGCACGAGAAACTGCAGCGCCCCTCGTGGAACTACCGCAAGGAGGACGACGGCGGCATCATCGTCGACATGCTCTGCCACTGGCAGTACGTGATCCAGAACCTGTTCGGCGAGGTGAAGTCGCTGACCTGCCTCGGGGCAACGCATATTCCGCAGCGCTGGGACGAGAGCGGGAAACCGTACACCTGCACCGCGGACGATTCCGCCTACGCGACCTTCGAACTCGTCAACGGCGTCGTGTGCCACTTCAACTCCTCCTGGGACGTGCGCGTGCGGCGCGACGATCTGCTCACGCTGCAGGTGGACGGCACGCACGGTTCCGCCGTGGCCGGCCTGCGCGACTGCACGGCCCAGCATCTCTCGGCCACGCCGCGCTGCATCTGGAATCCCGACATCGACAGCCCGATCAAGTATTTCGAAGGCTGGACGCGCGTGCCCGACCAGGGGAGCTACGACAACGCGTTCAAGGTGCAGTGGGAGCTGTTCCTGCGCCACGTGGTGAAGGGCGATCCGTTCCCGTGGAACCTGCTGCAGGGAGCGAAAGGCGTGCACTTGGCGGAACTCGGCCTGAAGTCGTGGGCCGAGCGTCGCTGGGTCGACGTGCCGAAGCTCGACTGAGCGGCGGTGGAAATCCGCGGAGCCGTTTCCAATCCGCTCGTTTGCGCTGGCAATATCGGCGCGTTGAATAACGTCAGCCTTGCCTCCGGCTCGCTCCGGCGGTCCAAGCCAACATCATCATCCCTCACGCTCCACCATGCTCATCTGGATCATTCTCATCATCATTCCCATGCTCTTCGGCCTGTACGCGCAGATGAAGATTCGGAGTGCGTATGCGAAGAATGTACGGATCCCGTCGCGCGGTCGCATTCGCGGCGCGGAAGCGGCGCACGCCGTCATGCAGTCGGCCGGCGTCAACGACGTCGAGATCATCGAGGTGCCCGGCGAGCTGACCGATCACTACGACCCGCTCAAGAAGCGGCTCGCGCTGTCGCGCGACAACTATCACGGCACCAGCCTCGCGGCGCTCGGGGTCGCGGCCCATGAAGCCGGTCATGCGATCCAGCACAAGGTCGGCTACTCCATGATGAGCGTCCGCCAGACGCTGGCGCCGGCGACGCAGATCGCGGCCTCGATATCGAACTACGTGATCATGGGCGGCATCCTCCTGCTGTCCCTCGCCGGCAACGCCATGGGCTACAATCTGCTCATGGTCGGCGCCGTCGCGCTCGCGGTGATCTGCCTATTCCAGTTCGTGACCCTGCCGGTCGAGTTCGACGCCAGCCGCCGCGCCAAGCAGCAGCTCGTGCACCTCGGCATCGTCGACCGCGACGAGATGCCGGGCGTCAACGAGACGCTCAACGCCGCCGCGCTCACCTATGTGGCCGCGTTCGTCGCCGCGCTCGGCAGCTTGCTGCACATCCTGATGATCCTGGCGGGGCGCCGGGACGACTGAGCGGGCGTCACGCGCCACCGTCGCTTTCAATACAACACAGGCGGGCACCTCCGGGGTGCCCGCCTTTTTATTTGATCACGATCGGCTGGGCGTTGGCGGCGCCCTTTTCCTTTTCGGCGAGAGCCTTGGGCATCGCGTCCATAAGCTGGATGATGCGCTCGGGATGCGTGGGGTGGGTGGAGAGGAAGGCAGGCTGCACCGGGTCGCTGGCGGAGGCGGCCTCGAGGTTCTCGAGCACGCGGACCGAGGCCTGCGGGTCGTAGCCGGCGCGGGCCATGTACATGAGGCCGATGTAGTCGGCTTCCTTCTCCTTCGCGCGATCGAACGCGAAGCCCGAAATGCCGGTCGTCAGGCCGTACACCTGGCTGAGCGCGCTCATGGTGAGCCCGGAGGCGCCGCCGGCGAGCCCGCCGATCGCGCCGACGGTGCCGACCGTGTCGACGGCAAGTTCCCGCGACAGCTTTTCGTGCACGTGCTTGGCCGTGACGTGGGCGATCTCGTGGGCGATGACCGAGGCCAGCTCGTCGTCGGTCCGGGCAATCTTGAACAGCCCCGTGAAAACCCCGACCTTCCCGCCCGCCATCGCGAACGCGTTGATCTGCGGC
>JAEUMA010000234.1 GCA_016793565.1 Rhizobiaceae bacterium | reverse complement strand
ATGTGGAAAAGCCTGCGGGGCGCTTCGCGGATGAGATCGCGCGTCACGTCGCCGGAGGTTACGATGCGGTCCCATGCCGTCCTCGGCACGCCGATGGCGGCAAGCTGCTGCTCGACATCGCGGCGCGGGCGCGGCGAGTTTGTGATCAGCACCACCGCCCGCCCGCGTTCGCGCGCCCGAATCAGCGCGGCAGCAGCCTCGGGATAGGGTTCGACGCCGTTGTGGAGCACCCCCCACACATCGCAGAGCACAGCGACGTAGTCACCGGTCAGCTCGTCCAGGGCCTTTATCTGCCGCATCGGGCCGCCGCTTCCTGCAGTTTGGCGCCGCATGAGGCGGCAGTTCCTACATTTCCGGTGGGAATTAGCGGATGGTATTCACCCTGTCATCAGCTTTCGCTTAACAGACCTGCTTCAACATGGCACAAGGAAGGGTGCGTGGCACTTTGCCGTGCCGGGCGCCTCCAGCGGGGGCTTAGGGGCTTGGACGGGCTGTATCGGCGATTGGGTTCAGGGCTGATCGTGCTGGCTGCCGCCGGCGCGGGCGCTGCTGCCATGGCGCTTTTCATAATGTCCGTCCAGCCATCGCAGTCCTGGCTTGGCTGGGCCGCGGCCGGGTTCATCTTCGTGCTGCTGGCCGCGGTACTGCTTGCTGTGCGCACGTTTCATGCCCGTGTCGGCCGGCTGAGTTCGGATCTGGATACCTTGTCGCGCGCGATGGACAAGGCCGTCCGCGATCTGGCCCAGCGCAGCAACCGCGACGCCACGACCATGGCCGAGCTCAAGGATCAGATAGCGCGCGAGCTGGCGTCCGCGCGGGCCGCCGCTCAGACGAGGCAGCCGGCCGGCCCCGTGTCGAATGCCGAGCTTGAACTGGACGCCGAAGGTGGCAACGTCGTCGTCTACGAACAGGCCAAGCTCGCCCGCAAGGCCCGCGAGGCGCGGCCAGCGCGTAGCGGCGAAGCCGGCGGCCTCGACGCCGAGCCGCTGGTGCGGCAGGCGCTAGCGACGCAGACGCTGGAGCTCAGCCTGCGGCCGATCATCTCCGTGGCCAGGGGCGCGGCGGCTGGCTTCGACGTGTTCGCGCATTTCGAGGTGGACGGCCGCGGCATCGACCTTGCCGCCAATGCCGCCGAAATCCCGGAAGGGCAGCGCGCCGCCTATGAGTGCCTGCTGGTCGACGAAGCGATCGGAACCGCGCGGCGGCGGCTCGGCTCCGTCAGCCAGTCGATGCCGCTGCACATTTCTGTCTCGCCGGCCTTCCTGGGCGAGGCTGGCGCCGTCGGCAAACTGGTCGCCGCGGCGCGCGCGCATGAACCCCTGGCGGCCGCGCTGGTGGTTTGCGTCCCCGCTATCCTCGCGCGAAAAGACGACGCCGTCTTTCCCGCGCTGCAACGCATCGCGGAGGCCGGAATCCGCATCGCGCTGGAAGATTGGGCGCCGCGCGGCGACATTGCCCTGCCCGCGACCCTGCAGGTCGCCTTCCTGAAGGTGCAGGGACGTCGTCTGGTCGAGGAGGCGGAGGGTACGGACGTGGCCGGCCGTTCGCTCGCAGCCGGAGCCCTGGTCATCGCGGTGGACGTGGCGAGCGATGACGAGGCGATGGCGCTGATCGACGAGGGCATCAACCTGATGTCGGGCCCGCGCTTTTCCGCGCCCCGACGCCTGCGTCCGGACGACGAAGGCGCGATCGAACGCATGTCCCGGATTTCCGTTTAGCGACCGCAAGCCGCCACGGCCGGAAATTCCCATCTCAGTCTCGATCACCGGAGACGCGCTACCTACATCCGGCCCGCGTCGGGGATGTTTTTGGCGCGTTTGCCCTGCAACGGCAAAATCGCGTTGCCGCTACGGCGAACTTCTTGACAGCTTTTTCGTCAGATCCTATCTGAGCGCCACGTTAGCACTCACCTCAAGCGAGTGCTAACACGTTCCGGCGGAGCCGGACGGAGAGAGACGCTTCTCAACTATCCATCGAGGACAATCAATATGGCCAAGTCGAAATTCCGCCCGCTTCATGACCGCGTGGTCGTACGCCGGGTCGAATCCGAGGAGAAGACCAAGGGCGGCATCATCATCCCCGACACCGCCAAGGAGAAGCCGCAGGAAGGCGAGATCATCGCCGTCGGCTCGGGCGCACGCGACGAGAGCGGCAAGCTGGTTCCGCTGGACGTCAAGGCCGGCGACCGCATCCTGTTCGGCAAGTGGTCCGGTACGGAAGTGAAGCTCAATGGCGAAGACCTTCTGATCATGAAGGAATCCGACATCATGGGCATCATCGGCTGATCACCCGACCCGACCTCTCAACCAATTTCGGGCGCAAGCCCAGGAGATGAAAGAACATGGCTGCTAAAGACGTAAAATTCTCCCGTGACGCCCGCGAGCGCATGCTGCGCGGTGTCAACATCCTCGCCGACGCCGTGAAGGTCACGCTCGGCCCCAAGGGCCGTAACGTCGTGATCGACAAGTCGTTCGGCGCTCCGCGCATCACCAAGGACGGCGTCACCGTCGCCAAGGAGATCGAGCTGGAGGACAAGTTCGAGAACATGGGCGCCCAGATGGTGCGCGAAGTGGCCTCGAAGACCAACGACATCGCCGGTGACGGCACCACCACCGCGACCGTTCTCGCCCAGGCTATCGTTCAGGAAGGCCACAAGGCCGTCGCCGCCGGCATGAACCCGATGGACCTCAAGCGCGGCATCGATCTGGCCGTCGCCGAAGTGGTCGCCACCCTCACTAAGACCACCAAGAAGATCAAGACCTCCGAGGAAGTCGCACAGGTCGGCACCATTTCGGCCAACGGCGAGTCGGAAATCGGCGAGATGATCGCCAAGGCCATGCAGAAGGTCGGCAACGAGGGTGTCATCACCGTCGAGGAAGCCAAGACCGCCGAGACCGAGCTTGAGGTCGTCGAGGGCATGCAGTTCGACCGCGGCTATCTGTCGCCCTACTTCATCACCAACCCGGACAAGATGGTGGCCGAGCTCGAGGACGCCTACATCCTGCTCCACGAGAAGAAGCTGTCGAACCTCCAGGCGATGCTGCCGGTTCTCGAGGCTGTCGTGCAGACCTCCAAGCCGCTGCTCATCATCTCCGAGGACGTCGAGGGCGAGGCGCTCGCCACGCTGGTCGTCAACAAACTGCGCGGCGGCCTGAAGATCGCCGCCGTCAAGGCTCCCGGTTTCGGCGACCGCCGCAAGGCCATGCTCGAGGACATTGCCATCCTGACCGGCGGCCAGGTGATCTCGGAAGACCTCGGCATCAAGCTCGAGAACGTGACGCTCGCCATGCTCGGCCGCGCCAAGAAGGTGCGCATCGAGAAGGAGAACACCACGATCGTAGACGGCGCCGGCAAGAAGGCCGAGATCAACGGCCGCGTGGCCCAGATCAAGCAGCAGATCGAGGAGACCACCTCGGACTACGACCGCGAGAAGCTCCAGGAGCGTCTGGCGAAGCTCGCCGGCGGCGTCGCCGTCATCCGCGTCGGCGGTGCGACCGAGGTTGAGGTCAAGGAGAAGAAGGACCGCGTCGACGACGCCCTCAACGCGACCCGCGCGGCCGTCGAGGAAGGCATCGTTCCGGGCGGCGGCACCGCGCTTCTGCGCGCTTCGGCCAACCTCAAGGCCAAGGGCGCCAACGCCGATCAGGACGCCGGCATCAACATCGTGAAGCGCGCGCTGCAGGCTCCGGCCCGTCAGATCGCCGCCAACGCCGGTGCGGAAGCCTCGATCGTCGCGGGCAAAATCCTCGACAACAAGTCGGCCACCTACGGCTTCAACGCCCAGACCGGCGAGTATGGCGACATGATCGCTCTCGGCATCGTCGACCCGACCAAGGTCGTGCGCACCGCTCTGCAGGACGCCGCTTCGGTCGCCGGCCTGCTGGTGACGACTGAGGCCATGATCGCCGAGGCTCCGAAGAAGGACAGCCCGATGCCCCCGATGCCGGGCGGCGGAATGGGCGGCATGGGTGGCATGGACTTCTAAGTCCTGCCAGCTTGCATCGAACCGGGAAAAGGGCGGCGCTTGCGTCGCCCTTTTTTCATGCGCTGCGGAACCCTTCGGGCCAGGTTCCCGTTCAACGCAGCGGAAGTAATCCAACCGGGAGATGCGCTATGGTGAACAAGGATCAGGTCGAGGGCGTTGCCAAGCAGGCAAAGGGCGCCGTGAAGGACGCGGCCGGAAAAATGACGGGCAACAAGCAGACCCAGGCCGAAGGCAAGGCCGAAAAGGCCGCCGGCAAGGTGCAGAAGGCCTATGGCGACGCCAAGGAAAAGGTCAAGAAGGCGCTGTAGCCTTGAAGTCGTGGACGGAAAAAGCGGCCGCGGGCCGCTTTTTCTGTTTGCGCCTCATCTGCGGGCTACGAAACCCGCGCCACAGAAGCCTTCGACGCACTTAACCGATTAGCTTCGCCATGCCTGCCTGCTCGGCACTTGAAGCCCATTGTGCAACGCGATAGGCCACCCCGGATACAATCGATACCCGGGAGATGGCTTTGAACCAGCCGAGCAGGACCACCCGTACCGAAACCGATACGTTCGGTCCCATCGAAGTCGCATCCGATCGCTACTGGGGGGCACAGGCGCAGCGCTCGCTCGGCAATTTCAAGATCGGCTGGGAAAAACAGCCGGTGTCGGTTGTGCGCGCGCTGGGTATCGTCAAGCGGGCAGCCGCCGAGGTCAACATGGACCTCGGAAGGCTCGATCCGACGATCGGCAAGGCCGTCGTTCAGGCCGCTCAGGAAGTCATCGACGGCAAACTCGACGAGCATTTTCCGCTGGTGGTCTGGCAGACGGGGTCCGGCACGCAGTCGAACATGAACGCCAACGAGGTAATCTCGAACCGCGCGATCGAGATGCTGGGCGGGGTGATGGGCTCCAAGAAGCCGGTCCATCCGAACGATCACGTCAATATGAGCCAGTCCTCGAACGACACCTATCCGACGGCCATGCACATCGCCTGCGCGGAACGCGTCGTTCACCATCTGCTGCCGGCGCTGAAGCATCTGCACAAGGCGCTGCAGGTGAAGGAAAAATCCTTCGACCACATCGTCAAGATCGGGCGCACGCATACCCAGGACGCTACTCCGCTCACACTCGGCCAGGAGTTCTCCGGCTATGCGGCGCAGGTGGCCTCGGCGATCACGCGCATCGAGCTCACGTTGCCCGGGCTGATGGAGCTGGCGCAGGGCGGAACCGCCGTCGGCACCGGCCTCAACGCGCCGGTCGGCTTCGCCGAGAAGGTTGCCGAGCGCATCGCCGCGATCACCGGCCTGCCCTTCGTCACCGCGCCCAATAAGTTCGAAGCCCTTGCCGCGCACGATTCCATGGTGTTCGCGCACGGGGCCATCAACGCCGCCGCCGCGGCACTGTTCAAGATCGCCAACGACATCCGCCTTCTGGGCTCCGGCCCGCGCTCCGGCCTGGGCGAGCTTTCGCTGCCGGAGAACGAGCCCGGCTCCTCGATCATGCCCGGAAAGGTCAATCCCACGCAGTGCGAGGCGTTGACGCAGGTCTGCGTCCAGGTATTCGGCAACCAGGCGTCGATCACCTTCGCCGGCAGCCAGGGGCATTTCGAGCTCAACGTCTACAACCCGCTGATGGCCTACAATTTCCTGCAGTCGACGCAGCTGCTGGGCGACGCGGCGGTTTCATTCACCGACAACTGCGTGGTCGGTATCGAGGCGCGGGAGGACAACATCAAGGCCGCGCTGGAGCGCTCGCTGATGTTGGTCACGGCGCTGGCGCCGACCATCGGCTACGACAACGCCGCCAAGATCGCCAAGACGGCGCATAAGAACGGCACGACGCTGCGCGAGGAGGCGCTGGCGACCGGACTGGTGAGCGCCGCGGACTACGACCGCATCGTGCGGCCGGAGGATATGATCCATCCCGGCTGAGCTGACCCACGGGAAGTTGAACGCCGGATTTGTGAACGAAGCGTCCGCATTTGGATGACTTTTATGAACGACAGTGGCGGGTTAGGTACCAGCCATCGTCTTTCGTAACATGCTTCGGAGATAACAAATGGCTTCCAACGCTTCCGTCGCCGGCAACTCCGGCGCACTCGCCGGCAACGGCACCGCAATCCTCGTCGGCCGCGCGCTTCTGTCGATCCTCTTCATCCTCGCCGGCTTCGCCAAGCTGACCTCGATCGGCGGCACGGCGGCCTGGTTCGGCAGCATCGGCCTGCCGGCGCCCACCGTCGTCGCCGTCCTCGTCGGCCTGCTCGAGTTCTTCGGCGGACTGGCGATCCTCGTCGGCTTCAAGACGCGCATCGCCGCGATCGCACTGGCGATCTTCACGCTGGCGGCTACCGCCGTGGCGCATCTCGACTTCGCCGACCAGATGCAGGTTCTGATGCTCCAGAAAAACCTGGCGATCGCCGGCGGCCTTCTGCTGCTGGCCGTGTTCGGCGCGGGCGCGCTGTCGATCGACGGCCGCCGCTCGTAACTAACTGCATTCGCTACGAAAAAGCCCGGCTT
>JAEUMA010000186.1 GCA_016793565.1 Rhizobiaceae bacterium | reverse complement strand
GTAGCTGACTTCCACCGTTGTTCGGTCAAGGTTCCTTCCATTGCACCGCATCCGGCGGCGCTGTTTGTTGGGAGGAAGATATGAACAAAGTAGAATTCCACCGTGCTGCGAAGGTCCCCTTCGCCAAGACCTACGGCAACTTCATCGGCGGGAAATACGTGCCCGCAAAGTCCGGCAAGACTTTCGATAACACGTCTCCGGTCAACGGCCGGGTGTTATGCGAGATCGCGCGTTCCGACGCCGCCGACGTCGAGGCCGCGCTCGATGCCGCCCACGCCGCCAAGGACAAATGGGGCAAGACCAGCGTCGCCGAACGCGCATTGCTGCTCAACCGCATCGCCGACAAGATGGAGGAAAACCTCGCGACTCTGGCGCTCGCGGAGACCTGGGACAATGGCAAGCCCATCCGCGAGACCACAGCCGCCGACATCCCGCTCGCCATCGACCACTTCCGCTACTTCGCCGGCGTGGTCCGCGCGCAGGAAGGCGCGATCTCCGAGATCGACCACGACACGGTCGCCTATCATTTCCATGAGCCGCTGGGCGTCGTCGGCCAGATTATTCCGTGGAATTTCCCGATCCTGATGGCCGTCTGGAAGCTGGCGCCCGCGCTCGCAGCCGGCAATTGCGTGGTGCTCAAGCCCGCCGAGCAGACGCCCGCCTCCATCCACGTCCTGCTCGGCCTGATCGCCGACATCCTGCCGCCGGGCGTACTGAACGTCGTCAACGGTTTCGGCCTGGAGGCCGGCAAGCCTCTGGCCTCGAACCCGCGTATCGCCAAGATCGCTTTCACGGGCGAGACGACGACGGGCCGGCTGATCATGCAATACGCCTCGCAGAACCTGATCCCGGTGACGCTCGAGCTGGGCGGCAAGTCGCCGAACATCTTCTTCCAGGACGTCGCGGCCGAGGACGACGACTTCCTCGACAAGGCGATCGAGGGCTTCGTCATGTTCGCGCTCAACCAGGGCGAGGTCTGCACCTGCCCGAGCCGCGCGCTGGTGCACGAGAAGATCTACGACAGGTTCATGGAAAAGGCGGTAAAGCGCGTCGAGGCGATCGTGCAGGGCGATCCGCTCGAGCCGGCGACCATGATCGGCGCGCAGGCGTCGTCCGAACAGCTCGAGAAGATCCTGTCTTATCTCGACATCGGCAAGAAGGAAGGCGCCGAAGTGCTGACCGGCGGCGAGCAGGCCAGATTGGAGGGCGACCTCGCCGGCGGCTACTACGTCAAGCCGACGGTCTTCAAGGGCCACAACAAGATGCGCATCTTCCAGGAGGAGATCTTCGGGCCGGTCGTGTCAGTAGCCACCTTCAAGGATGACGCCGAGGCGCTCTCGGTCGCCAACGACACACTCTACGGCCTCGGCGCCGGTGTGTGGACCCGCGACGGCACCCGCGCCTACCGCTTCGGCCGCGCCATCCAGGCCGGCCGCGTGTGGACCAACTGCTACCACGCCTACCCCGCCCATGCGGCGTTCGGCGGCTACAAGCAGTCGGGCATCGGGCGCGAGACGCACAAGATGATGCTCGACCACTATCAGCAGACCAAGAACATGCTGGTCAGCTACAGCCCGAAGAAGCTCGGCTTCTTCTGATCGCCGCCTCCCCGGACGATCGTGGGGCGGCGTGGCGAAGAAGGCCGCGCCGCCCATATGACTTTCAAGGAGGATGCCATGAACCAGCGCGTTTCCCTCGACAAGGTGTCGGCGACGCCGGAGGCCATCGGTCTTCTCGACGAGATCATCGCCGACCACGGTCCGGTGCTGTTCCACCAGTCTGGCGGCTGCTGCGACGGTTCCTCGCCGATGTGCTATCCGCGTGGCGATTTCATCGTCGGCGATCGCGACGTCCTGCTCGGCAGGATCGGCGATACGCCGGTGTACATCTCCGAATCCCAGTACGAGGCCTGGAAGAACACCGATCTCATCATCGACGTGGTGGCGGGGCGCGGCGGGATGTTTTCCCTCGACAACGGCCGCGAGCGGCGATTCCTGACGCGATCGAATGTCTGCGCCATAGCATAAGTGCCTTCCCGGGACGCGCTCGGCCGGCGCCGACGTCGGCCGGTTGCAGCTTAACGTTTTCCGACTTCACAGGTCATGCCGTTTCGCGGAACCGCGCTCAGTCCTGCGCCTGCCGGGTGGTGCCGCGCACCACCAGTTCCACGGGCAAGGTCTGGCCGACAGGCTCGCCCCTTCTGTCGATCGCCTCGAGCAGGCGTTTCGCGGCAATCTCTCCCATCGCTTGCGCTGGGACACGGATGGTGGTGAGCTGAGGGCGGACATATTGCGCGGCCGGCACATCGTCGAAGCCGACGATCGATATTTGCCCGGGAACCTCGATTCCCTGCTCCTGGCATTCGAACAGCGCGCCGATCGCCTGTATGTCGTTGGCGCAGAAGACCGCCGTAGGCCTCGACGGCGCGGCCAGCAGCTTTTGCATCGCCCGCCTTCCTTCCGCGTGGTCGAAATCCGCCTCGTGCACCCAGTCGTGCCGCACATCGGTCCCGATCTCGCGCATCACGTCCTGATAGGCCCGGCGCCGCTCGCGCGCGCGGTCGTTGAGCTTCGAGCGCCCGCAGACAAGGCCGATACGACGATGTCCGAGTTCCACCAGATGGCTCATCGCCAGCCGCGCGCCCTGGTAGTTGTCGAAGGACACGCTAGCCATGCCGGCAGCCGCGTCGGCTTGTTTCCAGGTGACGACGAACGGTATGCGGGCGGCGCCGATGCTTTCATAAATCTCCGACGACCGCTCCACGCCGGTCAGGATCAGCCCGTCGACCCTCCTCTTCAACAGTTGCCGGATCAGTTGATCCTCCGTCGTCGGCGAGAATTCGGAAACGCCAAGCAGCACGGTATAGCCTGCCGCGCGGGCTGCGCCCTGGATCGCCTGGGTAGACGCGGCATAGATCGAGTTGGTGATCGTCGGGATGACCACGCCGATCGTGAGCGTGCGTGCAAGCGCCAGCGACACCGCAATGCCGTCCGACAGATAGCCGTGGCGCGCGATGACCGCGTTGACCGTCTCCAGCGTGCGTCGCGAAACGGTATCGGGATTGTTCATCACCCGCGACACGGTAGCGGTGGAAACACCGGCTTCGCGCGCGATATCGCGGATGGTCACACGTGTGCGGGAGCTCATAAGGGCCGTCTGAAGCAAAAAAATCTTGGCTGCCTTCTTAGCATGCCGGTTCTCCGGTTTCAGCCCGGCCAGAAAATTCTCTGCTGCACTGCGATATAAAATACTAAAATATTTCTTCATCGATCAAATGTAACCGGTTCCTTTTTTGAAACGTGGCATGATATGCTATTGACGGGTGGAAATGCTTTAATCTACCAATCTTATCAACATTGCGGGGGCCGCCTTGAGCGCAAGCGATCATCACTATCTGAAGCGACCGGCGGTGACCGTTCAGGCCGATCGTGCACGGGTGGAGACGGTCGTGCGGGAGATGCTTGCCCGGATCAGGGAAGGCCGTGACGAGGCGGTTCGGCACTACGCTTCGAGCCTGGACAAGTGGGACGCGCCGTTCCGCGTTTCCCCGGATCGGATACGCGGCGTCGCTTCCCGGCTGCCGGAGACCTTCAAGGAGGACTTCGCGGTCTGCCTACGCAACGTTCGCGAATTCGCCCGCCTGCAGAAGGCGTCGATCCATGAGTTCGAGAGCGAGATCAGCCCCGGTATCGTGCTCGGCCAGAAGCTGATCCCGGTCGCCAGGGCCGGCTGCTACATCCCGGGCGGCAAGTATCCGCTGATCTCCGCGGCAATCATGAGCGTCGCCACCGCGAAGGTCGCCGGCGTGGGGCACGTGACCGGCTG
>JAEUMA010000174.1 GCA_016793565.1 Rhizobiaceae bacterium | reverse complement strand
CGAGAGACAGAATCGCAGCAGGCGGAATAGTCAGTGCTGCGGACAGGGTCGGCGCGGACGCCGCACCCTTGAATTTCCATGCTGCCTTCATCGGGCGATATTACCTTTTCTCGAAGTCCCCACGGCGAGAAATCCGGACGTCGCGGCACCTGTCCCGTACCGTATTAACCGGATTTTCCCTACACGCAAGGCTCCTGGTTAATTTGCATTTACTTCGCCCGACGACGTGGCATTCGCGTCACGCATAACGCCCGGCATGGTAAACGCAGTCTCAATTTGGCACACCGTAGGCGCGGATTCCTTCATGATTTCAGCAGCCAAACAGGTCGTTCCAAAACACGAACAGCATGAACGCCAGAACCAGGAAGAAGCCGACTCGGTAGATCGCGTCCATTGTCCTTTCCGAGACAGGACGCCGCATAACAGCCTCCGCCCCGTAGAAGACGAGATGGCCCCCATCGAGAGGCGGGATCGGCAGAAGATTGAGAAAGCCGATACCGACGGAAAGCAACGCGACCAATTGAACCAGCCATTCGAAGCCGAGCTGCGCGGCCTTTCCGGCCATGTCGGCGATTTTCACCGGACCGCCGAGTTGGCACTTGTCCTCGCGCCCGACGACGAAACGTTTCAGGAACTGGCCCGTCCGCGCAATGATCTGCCCTGTCTCTTTCACCGCCTGCACGAATGCCTGCGGCGGGCTGTAGGCGACATGGCGCGGCTGGCCCACCTCGCGCGTGTTGACCACGCCTATCACGCCAACCTTCACGGTATTTCCCAGCGCGTCCTTCTGCTCGGTAATCTCCGGCGTCGCTGTGAGGTCGAGTTCCTGGCCGTCGCGTTCCATCGTGAAAACCAGAGGATCGCCGGCCCTGCCTGAGACGATGCGCTGCACGTCGGAGAAGGTTTCAACGGGCGCGCCGTCAACGCGCAGGAAACGATCGCCGGGCATGAAGCCGGCGGCCGCCGCAGGGCTGTCTGGCCGAACCTCCGCCACGATCGGATCGGTAACGATTCGCCCGTAGAGGGAGAACATCACGGTGAAAACGGCGATCGTCAGCAGGAAGTTCGCCATCGGCCCGGCAACGACGGTCGCCGCCCGCTTCCACACCGGCTGCGTGTGGAACGCCACCTTGCGTTCCTCTGGCGTCAGAAGGCGAACGTGCGGGTCGGCCTTGCTGCTCGTCGCGCTCATGTCGCCGACGAACTTCACATAGCCGCCCAGCGGAATGGCGCACAGCTTCCAGCGCGTCCCCTTGCGGTCGTTGAAACCAAGGAGTTCCGGACCGAAGCCGATGGAAAACACGGTGACGCCTATGCCGCACCACCGGCCCACCAGATAGTGACCCATCTCATGCACGAAGACGACGACCGTGAGAACGAACAGGAACGGCACCAACGTGCCGATCAGCAGTCCGTTGGTCGAAAACACCGATGGCAGGAACTCACCCAAGCCGGACCCTCAACACCGCCCGCAGACGAATGTGGCAACAATAGCGACAAAAGCGTGGCGCCCGCGGATCCCCGCTCCGGGTCATGGCAGGAATAGACCATGCGCAGGGAGATCGGCCCCGGCGAGAAGCCAGCCGATCAGGTACAGGGCTATCGCCGCCGCGACAAGGCCGTCGACCCTGTCCATGACACCGCCGTGGCCGGGGATGAGGTTGCCCGAATCCTTGACGCCGTTGCGGCGCTTGATGGCCGATTCGAACAGGTCGCCGGCCTGCGCGACCATCGATAGAAGGAGTGCCACCAGGCCGAGCAGCGGCAACGGTCCAACTCCGGCTGCCGCCGCGAGCAGGAGTCCGCCCAGAACGCCGCCTGCGGCGCCGCCGAGGGCGCCGCTCCACGTCTTGCCGGGAGAAATGGCCGGCGCCAGCTTCGGCCCGCCAAGAGACCTGCCGACGAAATAGGCCAGCACGTCGGTCGACCAGACCACGGCGAACAGAAACAGGATCGCCACCAGCCCGGCATGGTCGTCGCCACGCAGGTATCCGAGCGACAGGCCGGACAAAGCCGCATAGACCAGGCCGGAACCGGCTGCGGTCCCCTGCTCCAACACCCTTGCGGCAACCAGCACGACGGCGAGACCGACGCCGAGCGTTGCGAAGGCGACCGCAGCACCCAGCCCAAAGACCATCGGCGCCATCGCTGCCAGCAACGCTACGAACGCCAGCGCCACGAGCCGCCGGTCGACGCCGCCGCGAACCATAGCCAGCCATTCGTGCAGCATCGCCACGGCGAGTGCGGCAGCCAGCAGCCTGGCCGGCAGTCCGCCCCAGAACGTCACAGCCAGAACCAGCGCGGCCATGACCACCGCGGAGAGCACGCGCAGCTGCAGATTGCTCATCGTTCCCGCCCCGCCTGCCAGCGCATCGGCGTCACAGCGCGACGTCGCGCGGCGCCACGCCGCCGAACCGGCGCTCGCGCGCCGAATAGACCTGGACCGCGTGGGCAAGGTCGCTGCGGGTGAAATCGGGCCAGTAGCAGGGCAGAAAGACAAATTCGCTATAGGCCGCCTGCCACAGAAGGAAATTGGAAAGCCGCATCTCGCCGCTGGTGCGGATAACCAGGTCCGGATCGGGAATCTCGGCGGTATCGAGAAAATTGGCCAAGGTGTCGGCATCGATCGAATCGGCGTCGACCTGTCCGGCCTTCACCGCCGCAACCAGCTTGCGGGCCGCGCGGACGATCTCGTCGCGTCCGCCATAGTTGAAGGCGATGACCAGGTTCATGGCGGTGTTCAGCGACGTCAGCGCCTCGGCCTCGTCCAGCAGGCCCTTGATGTCGGTGGCGAGGCCCTGCCGGTCGCCTATGACCTTCACGCGCACGCCGCTCTGGTGGAGCTCCGCGAGGTCGCGCCGAATGAAAATCTTCAGCAGGCCGAGCAGATCCGTGACTTCGGACTTCGGCCGCGACCAGTTCTCGGACGAGAACGCGTAGACCGTCAGCCAGCGAATGCCATGGTCAGAGGCGGCGCGCACCGTCTGCCGCAGCGCCTCCACGCCGGCACGGTGCCCGGCTATGCGCGGCAGGCCGCGGGACTTAGCCCAGCGGCCGTTTCCGTCCATGATGATCGCGACATGCTCCGGCGTGCTCATTCTCTCGCTTTCGCTGTGCCGGGCACCCGGCCAGTGCATGCTGCGCGGCGCGCGCCATCATGCAGGCTAGACCTGCATGATCTCCTGCTCCTTGGCGGCAAGAAGGCTGTCGATGATCGCAATGGTCTCGTCGGTGATCTTCTGGACGCGCTCGGACTGAACGCGATGATCGTCCTGGCCGATTTCGCCGTCCTTCTCGGCCTTCTTGAGATGCTCCATGCCATCGCGCCGGACATGGCGGGCCGCCACCTTGGCGTTCTCGGCATAGCCATGCGCAAGCTTGACCAGTTCCTTGCGGCGCTGCTCGTTGAGTTCGGGAAGCGGAATACGCAACGTAGAACCGTCGACGATGGGGTTGAAGCCGAGATTGGCTTCGCGGATCGCCCGGTCGACATGGCTGACGAGCGCCCGGTCCCACACCGACACCGCGATCATGCGCGGCTCCGGGACGCTGACGGTCGCGACCTGATTGATGGGCATGGCGCTGCCATAAGCCTGCACGTTGACCGCGTCGAGGAGGTTGCTGGACGCCCTGCCGGTGCGCAGCGACGCAAGGTCGGTCTTGAAAGCGGAAACCGCTCCCTCCATGCGCCGGTTGAGGTCCTTGAAGTCAGCGCCGCCAGTCATCTTTTCTGCTCCTCGCTCCCGTTCGGTCGGCCCGGTCTCAGGCCGGGTGCTTGTCGGCCACGATGGTCGAGCGGCCGCCGCCCTTCAGAATCGCACCGAAACCGCCTTTCTCGTGGATCGAGAACACGATTATCGGAATGTTGTTTTCGCGCGCAAGGGCTATCGCAGCCGTGTCCATGATCGACAGCCCCTTGCGCAGCACCTCTTCGTGGCTGATCGTTTCGAACCGCGTGGCCGAGACGTCCTTCTTCGGATCGGCCGAATAGACGCCATCCACTTGCGTGCCCTTGAAAAGGGCATCCGCGCCGATCTCGGCCGCTCTCAGCGCCGCGGCCGAATCGGTAGTGAAGAACGGATTTCCCGTGCCGCCGGCGAAGATCACCACCTTGCCGGCGTTCATATAGGCCGTGGCCTGCCGCTGCGAAAAGCTCTCGCACAGTTCCGGCATGGCTATGGCCGACAGCACCACTGCGTCGACGCCGAGCTTCACCAGCGACGTCCGCAGCGCGAGCGAGTTGATGACCGTGGC
Organism: Rhizobiaceae bacterium; assembly: GCA_016793565.1. Lineage (GTDB taxonomy): Bacteria > Pseudomonadota > Alphaproteobacteria > Rhizobiales > Rhizobiaceae > JAEUMA01. The sequence goes on along the minus strand of JAEUMA010000174.1, from coordinate 404 downwards.
CAGCATGCCCATGTGGTCGCCGGTCACCCGGTCGCCACCCTTGGATGCGACGGCCACGCCACGAAAGATGTTGCCGCCTCCGATCACCACGCCGACCTCGACGCCGAGCGAGCGGGCCTCGGCGATGTCGGCGGCGATCTGGTCGACGACCGAAACGTCGATGCCGAACCCCTGCGCTCCCATCAGAGCCTCGCCGGAAGCCTTCAAGAGCACGCGGCGAAAGCGGGGCTGGGCTGTCATGCGGTTCCTCTGGCTTGTTGAGCGGGCTTGGGCGTGCGCCTGCGTGAGCCGTGGGCGGCTCTGGAAGTGCCGATACACGAAGGGCGTCGCGATGTCACGCGACGCCCTCGAAGCATTCTCAGGAAGACGTTGAAGCCGCGTTACTTTTTGACCGCAGCGGCGAC
>JAEUMA010000162.1 GCA_016793565.1 Rhizobiaceae bacterium | reverse complement strand
ATCTGTCATCTCGCTTCTCCCTGGCCGAAAGGAACCGCCTGGCCGCCTCGATCTCGCTTGGCCGCACCTCGTGGCCGCCATCATGCCACACCAGTTCGACTTCGGCACCCGCCGATCGCAGCCATGCTTCGAGCCGCTGCGTCAGCTCCGGCGGACAGATGGGGTCGCGCCGCCCCGCGGTGATCAGCAGGCGGCGGCCGGCGAGGTCGCCGTCGATCACCGGCTGGAAGGGGATCAACGGGTGCATCAGCACCCCCGCGTCGAACAGCTCCGGTGCGGCAAAGACCGTCGCGGCCAGGATGTTGGCGCCGTTCGAATAGCCGATGCCGATCACCGACGAAGGCTTCAGGTCCATGACATGCGCCCGCACGAAGCCATCCATCTTGGCCGTTGCCCGCGCCAGGTCCGTCATGTCGTAGACGCCCTCGCCCGTGCGGCGGAAGAAGCGCGCCGCACCCGCCTCCGAGACGTCCCCGCGCGGCGACACCACGCTGGCGCCCGGCACGAGATCGCGCGCCAGCGAGACGAGCTGGTTCTCGTCGCCGCCGGTGCCGTGGAATGAGAACACTATGGGGCTGCCCGGCGAACCGGGCAGCGTCACATGCTTGTAGGCTTCGATAGCCATGGTCATCCCTCTAGCGGCTGCAGATGCTGTTCGAGATAGGGCCGCAGATGCGCATGCTGCTTCGGCAGCTTCAGCGCCTCGCCCAAATGCGCGGTGTCTTCGTCGCGGTCGAAACCCGGTTCGTTGGTCGAGACCTCGAACAGCACGCCGCCCGGGGTACGGAAATAGATCGCCCAGAAATAGTCGCGGTCGATCACCGGCGTGACCTGATAGCCCGTGTCGAGCAGCGCCTTGCGCACCTCGAGCTGCCGCGCGCGATCCTCGACCGCGAAGGCCACGTGGTGCACCGAACCAGCGCCGAGGTCGGCATGGTTGCCGCCAGCGATCGTCTCGATGTCGATCACGTCGGCTCCGTTGCCGTCGGGAATGGCGAGCCGCACGATGCCGTTCTGCCGGTCGACCCGCTGATAGCCCATGAACTTCAGCAGCTCCTCCGTGGCGCCGCCATCGCGCAGGCGCAGCGAAACCGAATGAAACCCGCGAATGGCATCGTCCGCCGGCACGCCGCCCTTTTCCCAGGGCTCGCGCCCGTCGCCACGCTGCTCGACCAGAGCGAAGCTGTCGCCGTCAGGCCCGTCGAATGCCAGGCGACGCTCGCCGAAGCGTTCTTCCGCTGCCAGTCCGGCAACGCCGCCCGCCTGCAGCCGCTCCTGCCAGAACGGCAGCGTGCCTTCGGGCACGGAGAAGGCGGTCACGCCGACCTCGCCGATGCCGGCATGGCGGGCGCCGATGTTGGGGAACGGAAAGTAGGTCATGATGCTGCCCGGCGTGCCGCGCTGGTCACCGTAGTACAGATGGTAAACGTCGGGCGCGTCGAAATTCACCGTCTTCTTGACGCGGCGCAGGCCTAGCTTGTGGGTGAAGAAGTCGTTGTTTTCCCGCGCATCCTTTGCCATCGAGGTCACGTGATGCAGACCCTTGATCTGGTCGAGCATGACTTGTTCCTTCCTATCTTGAGGGGCAGCCTAACGCGGCCCGTTGCGGCTATATTTCGGCCCGGACGACGGAAATGAAAGATGTCGGGGTCAGAATGGACTGTGCTGTATTTATGAACGACAAGGCTGTGTCGTTCACTGGAATTGGCAAAAGGTGAGATAAGTGGCGCGCGGAAAAACCCGACCGAACGTTCTGCTGATAACCTGCGACCAGTGGCGCGGCGATTGCCTGTCGGCGGCGGGTCATCCCGTTTTGCGTACGCCGAACGCGGACGCCCTGGCCGCGGAAGGCGTCCTTTTCCGGCGTCATTTCGCCGGAGCGGCACCCTGCGCGCCGGCGCGCGCCTGCCTCTACACCGGACTCTACCAGATGAACAATCGCGTGTGCCGCAACGGCACCCCGCTGGACGTCCGCCACGACAATCTGGCGCGCGCGGCGCGCCGCGCCGGCTATGATCCGACGCTGTTCGGCTACACCGACGTCGCGCCGGACCCGCGCCGGCACGCTGGGAACGATCCCGTCCTGCGATCCTATGAGGGGGTCCTGCCCGGGTTCGCCGTGCGTGTCCTGCTGCCGGAACACCAGAAGCGGTGGCTCTCCTTCCTGTCGTCTCAAGGCCTGAACGTGCGGGCCGGCTATCCGGATATCCACCGTTCGACCGGCGGGGTGAGCGAACACCCCAACCGCGCGCCGCCTGTCTACGGTCGCGACCAGACTCCCAGCGCCTTCCTGGCCGGAGAATTCATCCGATGGCTTTCCGAACAGGACGCGCGCACGCCGTGGTTCGCCCACCTCTCCTTCATCAGCCCGCACCCGCCCTTCGTGACGCCGGAGCCTTACAACACGATGTTCCCGGCCGAGGGCGGTCCGGACTTCGCGCGCGGCGCGGACTGGCGGACCGAGGCGCGCATGCATCCCTACCTCGCGTGGGAGTACGACAAGCAGAAGCAGCGGAAGTTCATCCCCGGTGCGAAAGGCAAAGTGCGCCGCTGGAACGAGGAGGCGTTTCGCACCATCCGCGCCATCTATTGGGGCATGATCGCCGAAACGGATGCCCAGCTCGGCCGCATCTGGAATGCTCTGAAACAGGAAAGGGCCTGGGACGACACGATCGTCGTGCTGACGTCCGACCACGCCGAGATGATGGGCGACCACTTCATGCTCGGCAAGGGCGGCTTCTTCGACCCGAGCTTCCACATACCCCTGATCGTGCGCGATCCCTCAAGGCGCGGCTGCCGCGGCGCCCAAAGCACGGCCTTTACGGAAGCGGTCGACATCTTTCCGACGCTTCTCGAACTGATCGGCGGCGAGACACCACCACAGTTGGACGGGCGCTCGCTGGTGCCGGTCATGGAGGGTAGGACCGTTGCAGGGCGCGACGCGGCTCATTGGGAATTCGACTTCCGCTCGATCGCCAAAAGTGAAGCGGAGCGCCATTTTGGCATCGAGTCCCACCAGTGCAGCCTCTCGGTTCTGAGGACGGAGCAGCACAAATACGTGCATTTCGCTGGTGGCCTGCCGCCGCTGCTCTTCGACCTCGAAAAGGACCCGGCGGAACTCAACGACGTCACGGCCGATCCCGCCTATGCGACGATCCGCCTGAACTGCGCTGAGCGCCTGCTGCGCTGGCGGTCCGAACATCTGGATCGGACGCTTTCCCTCGCCGAACTGACGGCAGACGGCGTGGTTGGCCGCTTCGCGCCGTCGCCGGCCTGATGGCAAGCCGGCCCAAAAAAGAGGCCTGCGCGAACGCAGGCCTCTCGCCAACTTTCCGGGTCAGCTATTGCGTTAGCGCGGGATGATCATGCGCTGCGGGTCGCGCTGCTCGGTATAGGTGCCCTTATCGTAGGCGGCCTGCGCCTCGAGCTGCTCCTTTGTGAAGTTGGTATAGAGGTACTTCGTGCCGTTCGCGTCCTGCATGAACGACAGATTGTCCATGCCCACCGCGACTTCCTTCTCGCCAATGCCGAGGAAGCCACCCACGTCGATGATCACGGCATCCACCTTCCCGTCGGTGTTCAGGACGACATCGCCGATCTCGCCGACATTGGCGTCCTCGGCGCCGTAGACCGTCGTGCCGACCAGATCCTCGGAGCGGATTTCGGCGACGGGAAGCTCGGTCAGCGTGGAGCGATCGATGGCGGCAGTCGTCGTCGCGTCGGGAGCAGCCGGCACCGCCGTCGTGTCCTGGGCAGTGGTAGCCGTGCCGTCGGTCGGGGTAGCCGTGCCGTCGGCTGGAGCCGGGGCCATGGCGGTGGTTTCGGCAGGCTGAACGGCGGTGGTGTCGGAGGCGACCGGCGTCACCACGTCATACGGCCGGCGATCGAAATCGGGGAGCGACTGAAGCTGATCTTTCGTGGCGCTGACAACAATCCAGCGGTCGCCGTTCTTTTCCGCCCATTTCAAGTCGGAGAAATTGAGGGCAACGTTCTTTTCGCCGAGGCCGAGAAAGCCGCCGACGCCGACGACGACGGTTTCGACCGAGCCATTGCTGTCGAGCACGAGGTCGTTCACCTTGCCTATATTCTCGGCGTCGTCGGCCGCGCCGTTATAGACGGTCTCGCCGATGAGATTCGACGCGAGGAAGCCGTCGGCAGGCTGGATCGCAGGTGCCGGAGCAGCTTCCTGAACAGCAGGAGCCGGCTGCGCGGGCGTCGTGGCCTCCTGCGCGTAAGCGCCGGTTGCGACGACCGAAACGAGTGCGGTGGTGGCCAAGAGCTTGCGGATCATGATATCGTCTCCTTGTGCGTGATCTTAGATGCACGGCCGCGTCCCGGTAGAACCTGGCAGGGACGCCGGGCGCGGCCTCACACCTCGACAACGTCGCGAGCATGACGAGGTTCCGGTCCCAACGGAGCTTTCGAACCTTTTTGCATACAAGTCAGGACGTACGCAGAACCGTGCCGGATCGCCGGAACCTTTTGCCTATAAGCGGGTTGTGCACGGTTGAGGGCACCGCGTAGCGGGCCGAGGGGCCAGCAAGGGGGGCCAACATGCATTTTCGCGCGGTTTTAAACGAGGAAGGCGGCACCTTGCGGACAACCGACCTCGACGCGCTGTCGTCACGCATGCGCGAGACGCTTAACGCGGCCGGCCATGAACTGGAAATCGAAGTCACCAAGGGAAGCAAGGTCGTCGATACCCTGGCCAAGGCGGCATCAGCGCGCAGCGTCGATGTCGTCCTGGCAGGCGGAGGCGATGGCACCATCAGCGCTGCGGCAGCCGCCCTCATGGGCAAGCGCAAGGCGCTGGCGGTTCTGCCCGCCGGCACCATGAATCTCTTCGCGCGCAGCCTCGGGGTGCCGCTCGCGCTGGATGAGGCCGTTTCGGCCTTTGCGGATGGGGAGATGCGCAACGTCGACATAGCGACGGCGAACGGACGGCCGTTCGTGCATCAGTTCTCGATCGGCTTTCATGCCAAAATGGTGAAGCTGCGCTCGAAGATGGAATATGCGTCGCGGCTAGGAAAGATACGCGCCTCCGCGAAGGCGGCCTACAGCACCTTCATGAACCCGCCCAGCATGGATGTGCGGCTCACTATCGGCGATGCCGAACTCGAGACGCGCACGACAGGCATCGGCATCACCAACAATCTGTTCGGCGAAGGCCACTTGCCTTACGCCGACAGACCGGACGGTGGCGTGCTCGGCGTCTATGTCACCGTTGCCGAACAGCGGGGCGAACTGGCGCGCTTCGTCCTCAACATGGCGCGCGGGCGCTGGCGCGACAACGAGCAGGTCGAGATCCATCAGGCCGGAAAGGTCACTCTGGAGTTGCTGTCACGTCGGAAAAAGCGCGACTGCGTCATCGACGGCGAATTATGCGCCATGGAGCGCAAGACAGTGGTCGAAATCCATCCCGGAGCGCTTCGCGTGCTAGCGCCCCGGTCCCAGGTGGAAGCCGAGGCAGCATGAGGATTGCTGCCGCTGCCCCTTGCTTCTGCGGCCTAGCCGCCGCTGGTAATGACGTTATCGTTGCCGCTGGAAATCAGCGCACCGTAGAATTCTGCGCCCCACCATGCAGCCATCGCCAGCAGCAGACCGCATATCAGAACCAGCAGGAGATGACGGCCGCTTCTGCCCTGCTTCGCCTTTTCGGCGGGAATCGTCTTGTTCATCGTTCGTCTCCATTCCATCCAGCTTCCACCGGGCTTTTGGGGAATGCATGGGAGCACGACAGGTTCCAACCGAACCTCATTGGCCAGATCGAGTTATGAGTATGTGCGTCCGGGAGTTCGTCTGATTGCCAGGTTCCACCAACAAGCCGCGCAGCCTGCCGTCGAACGTGGCGGAATATGTCCAACTGCCGCGACGTCGCGCCGTGCTGTCGGCGCTTTCGTCGCTGGCCCCTCGGGAAGATCCGGATTTCGATCGCCTGACCGGTCTGGCGTCCGCCTTGCTTGATACACCGGTGGCGCTGGTCAGCATGGTCGACGTCGATCGACAATGGTTCAAGGCGCGGCGCGGCACCGAAATGCGCGAGACGCCGGTTGAGATCTCTTTCTGCGCGCATGCGATCGAGGCCAAAGAGGGCGTGATGGTGGTGCCCGACGCCACGCAAGACCCGCGTTTCTCGGCCAACCCGCTCGTGACCGGCGACATGCATCTGCGCTTCTATGCCGGCGCGGCGATCACTGTTCATGGCGAGCGCGTC
>JAEUMA010000308.1 GCA_016793565.1 Rhizobiaceae bacterium | reverse complement strand
GTACAGGATGCGCTTCTGGACACGCTGCGATTCTGGCTGGAGCGCGGCGTCGACGGCTTCCGCCTCGACACCGTCAACTACTATTTCCACAGTCCAACCCTGAAGGACAATCCGCCGACCGCCGAGAGCCTTGACGGCACCATCGGCGACGCGGGCACCTATCTCTATCAGCAGCATCTCTACGATAAGACCCAGCCCGAGAATCTCGTCTTCCTGTCGCGACTGCGCACGCTGCTGGATGCCTACGGCGCGCGCGCGATCGTCGGCGAGGTCGGGGACGAGGGCCGGTCGCTGGAGACGGTCGCCGCCTATACGGCCGGCCGCGAGCGGCTGCATATGTGCTACACCTTCGACATGCTCGGGCCGCAGTTCTCCGCTGCCCATGTCGCCCGCTGCATCGACGCCTTCGAGACCGAAATCGCCGACGGCTGGCTCTGCTGGGCGTTCTCCAATCATGACGTTGTTCGCCACGTGACGCGCTGGTCTCGGCCGGGCGACGCCCCGGACTCGGTGGCCAAATTCGCGATCGCGCTGATTGCCTGCCTGCGCGGCTCCATCTGTCTCTACCAGGGCGAGGAGCTTGGCCTCGAAGAAGCTGAGCTGCGCTTCGAGGATTTGCGCGACCCATACGGGATTCGTTTCTGGCCAGGATTCAAGGGGCGTGACGGCGCGCGCACGCCGATGGTGTGGGAGGACGGCGCTGCGAACGCTGGCTTCTCGACGGGAAAGCCCTGGCTGCCGGTGCCTGCCAACCATCTGGCCCGCGCGGCCGAAGTCGAGCAGAACGATCCGGTCTCAGTACTGTCACGCTATCGGGCGACGCTGGCTTACAGGCGGCGGGAGACGGCCCTTCGCCAGGGAACGATTCACAGGCTCGAATTCGACGGCAACGTGCTGGCGTTCGTGCGCAAAGAGGGAAAGCGGCGCCTGCTTTGCACTTTCAATTTCGGCCGTGAGGCCGCGATTTTGTCGCTGCCGGGATCGCTAGGTGCGCTTGCGGATGCCGCCTTCCCTGGCAGCGTGGACCTGCCTTCAGGCCCGTCCTTTGGTCTTCCGCCGCTCAGCTTCTTGATAGCTACCTTGGAGTAGAGAGCTTTGCTGTCAGCCGAGAAGACACCAAAGGCCGACGGCCGCGACGGCTGCGAATATGAAGAGCAGCCCGGCCATGCCCAGGGTTTCCAATCCGTCAAAGTCGTGTGGCATAAAACTGCTCTTCCCCCAAATGAGCAGGTCTACGGTTGCGTATAAAGGCACGAGATTTGAAGAAATACAAATACTATCACCGATAGAGGCGTAGTAATCGGAAATTTGGTTTTATTTTAGAGAAACATATACATACGGATTATTGTACTTCAGATATTGATGGTTGTGGCGGGTTGTGCGTGGGCTGCCCGGCGCCATGCCTTCCCGTCCGTGCTCAGCCGAGAGCCTTGATGCTTGAGAGGCAACCTGCGAGCAATCTCACGCAACGTGACTGAGGTTGCTGTTGTCTTCGCCCGAAGGCCCCGATAGTCTCGACTTCCAGCCCGGCATCGCAGAAATGCCGGCCCGCAACGAAGCCGGGATACCGGACTTCGGGCGTCAACGGAAAGCGGCCTCGCACGAGGGTAGGCGCGGCCTCATTGGGAGAATTGCAATGTTCCATACGCTGCTGAAGGCGTCTGTATGTGCCGTGACGCTAGCCGTCGCAACCGGCGCCCTCGTTTCGCCGGGACTGGCGGAGGTCGTCTACAACCGCGGCAACGACACCGACCCGACCACGCTCGACCATCAGAAGACCTCGACGGTCGCGGAAGGCAACCTGATGCGCGACCTTTATGAGGGCCTCGTGGTGCAGGACGCCAAAGCTGCGGTCGTCCCAGGCGTGGCGGAAAGCTGGACGATTTCGGATGACGGGCTGACCTACACCTTCAAGCTTCGCGCCGACGCGAAATGGTCGAACGGCGATCCGGTGACGGCGGATGACTTCGTGTTCGCCTATCGGCGCGTGCAGGACGCCGCGACGGCCGCGCCCTACGCCAACATGCTCTATCCCATGGTCAACGCCGAAGCGATCAACAAGGGCGAGAAGAAGCCCGAGGAGCTCGGCGTCAAGGCGCTTGACGACCATACGCTCGAGATTACGCTCGGTGCACCGACACCCTATTTCCTGGAACTGCTGACCCACCAGATCGCCTATCCGCTGCACCGGGCCTCGGTGGAGAAGTTCGGCGAGGAATTCACCAAGCCGGGCAACATGGTGACCAACGGCGCCTATATGCTGGAGTCGTTCACGCCGAACGACAAGATCGTCATGAAGAAGAACCCCAACTTCCATGACGCCGCCAACGTCAAAATCGATGTCGTCAACTTCATTCCGTTCGAGGACCGCTCCAACTGCCTGCGCCGCTTCGAGGCGGGCGAAGTGCAGTCATGCTCGGATCTGCCCTACGAGCAGCTCGCCTACATGAAGGAGAAGCTGGGCGACCAGGTTCACGTCGCGCCCTATCTCGGCACCTACTATCTGCCGGTGAAGGTCAAGAAGGAAAAGCTCGCCGATCCGCGCGTGCGCCAGGCGATCTCGATGGCGATCGACCGCGACTTCATCGCCAATGAGATATGGAAGGGCGGCATGCTGCCCGGCTACTCCATTGTGCCGCCCGGCATCGGCAACTACCCCGACCCGGTATTCCTGCCCTACAAGGATACCGACATTCTTGACCGCGAGGATGCCGCCAAGAAGCTGCTGGAGGAAGCCGGCGTGAAGCCGGGAACGCTCTCGGTGGAGCTTCGTTACAACACCAGCGAGAACCATAAGAACACGATGACGGCGGTGGCCGACATGCTGAAGAACATCGGCATCACCGCGACGCTGTTCGAGATGGAGGGTACCGGCTACTTCGACTACATGAAGCAGGACGGTGACTTCGACATCACGCGCGCCGGCTGGATCGGCGACTACAGCGACCCGCAGAACTTCCTGTTCCTGTTCGAGAGCCAGAACCTCGGCTTCAACTATCCGCGCTGGTCGAACGCGGACTACGACGCCGCCATGAAGAAGGCCGGTGAGACCGCCGACCTCAAAGAGCGCGCTGGCTACCTGCGCCAGGCCGAGGAGATCTTCCTCAAGGAACTGCCGGCTATCCCGATCATGTATTACGGCTCGGGCAACCTGGTGTCTTCCAAGCTCAAGGGTTTCGAGGACAACATCATGAACGTCCACGCCACGCGCTATCTGTCGCTCGAGAACTGAGCGGCAGGCCGGTCGGTGCGCGCCCGCGGCCGCACTTCTCCTCGCACGGATAGAACGCCGTGCGAGGATGCCGCCTGCAGGCGTGGCGCTGCCATGCCCGCGCCACGCCTGTTATCCGTCGCTGATCTCGGCAAGGAGGCGGCAGCGTGGTAACCTATGTGCTGCGGCGACTGCTGGGCGCGGTGCCGACTCTATTCATCATCGTCACCATATCTTTCTTCATGATCCGCATCGCGCCGGGCGGCCCGTTCAGCCTGGAGCGGCCGATCGATCCGCTGATCATCGAGAACCTCAAGCGCTCGTTCAACATGGACAAGCCCTTGCACGAACAGTACCTGCTCTATCTCTGGAACCTGGCGCACGGCGATCTCGGCCCGAGCTTCACGCGCCGCGACTTCACCGTGGTGGACCTTTTCCGTACCGGCCTGCCCGTGTCGATACAGATCGGCGGCCTGGCGATCCTGATAGCGCTGATGGTGGGCACAACGCTCGGCGCGCTCGCAGCGCTGCGTCAGAATACCTGGGTCGACTATATGGTCGTAGGCACGGCAACGTTCGGCATCACCATTCCCACCTTCGTCATCGCCCCGGTGCTGAGCCTTCTGTTCGGCGTGATGCTGGGCTGGGTTCCGGCGGGCGGCTGGGGAACCTGGCAGCATATGATCCTGCCGGTGGCGACGCTGGCGTTGCCGCAGATCGCCATCGTAGCGAGGCTGACGCGCGGCGCGACCATCGAGGCGCTGCGCTCGAACCATGTGCGCACGGCGCGTGCCTATGGCCTGCCGCCCCGCGTTGTCGTGGTGGTGCATACTCTGCGTGGAGCGATCCTGCCGGTGGTGTCCTATCTCGGCCCGACGGCGGCGCTGCTGCTGACAGGCTCGGTGGTGGTGGAGACGATCTTCGGCATCCCCGGCATCGGCCGCTATTTCGTCCAGGGCGCGCTTGGCCGGGACTACACGCTGGTGATGGGCACGGTTGTGGTGATCGCCGTCTTCGTGGTGGTCTTCAACCTGATCGTCGACATCCTTTACGCCCTGCTCGACCCGCGGGTGCGCTATGACTGACGTCGAAGCCGCGGCGGGCATCCTGGATCCCGCGCCTGGCGTACCGGAGCCGGTGGCAGGGCGTTCTCTATGGCAGGACGCCTGGCGCCGCCTGCGCCGCAACCGTGCCGCCGTGGCGAGCGCCATCGTGCTCCTGATGCTCGCGATAGCGGGCATATTCGGGCCGATGGTCGTGCCGCATCCGTATGACCGAATCTACCCGCAATATGTACGTGCCCCCGCGAGCCTCGAGGCCTATCCGCTTGCGGAGGCCATAGTACCCGCCTTCGAAAGCGCCCTGCAGCGCGCGCGGGTCCAAGTAGGCGAGATCTCGGTGGAAGGTTCGTTGGTGCGTGCGCCGATCTCCAGCGACAAGGAGATCGATCCGCGCATCGTGCGCTATGTCGACCGCTCCGACCTGTTTGAGAACGCGACGATCGTCGACCTAGCCGCCGATGGGAAGAGCGCGGTGATGACGGCGGACGTCAACCGCCTGCGCTTCCTGTTCGGCACGGATTCCAACGGCCGCGACCTGCTCGCTCGCATTCTCATTGGAATCCGCATATCGCTCGCTATCGGCGTGCTTGCGTCGGCCATGTCGCTGATTGTCGGCGTCGCCTATGGCGCGGTGGCGGGCTATGCGGGCGGGCGCATCGACGAAATCATGATGCGCATTGTGGATGTGCTCTATTCTCTGCCGTTCATCTTTTTCGTGATCCTGTTGGTTGTCTTCTTCGGGCGAAACTTCGTGCTGATCTTCATCGCCATCGGCTGCACGGAATGGCTCGACATGGCGCGCATCGTGCGCGGCCAGACGCTCAGCATCAAGCGGCAGGAATATGTGCAGGCGGCGGAGGCATTGGGAGTCGATGATGTCGGCATCATCCGCCGCCACATCATCCCCAACGCGCTGGGACCGGTGGTGGTGTTCGTGACGCTGCTGGTTCCGAAGGCCATCCTGCTCGAAAGCCTGCTGTCCTTCCTCGGCCTCGGAGTGCAGGAACCGATGACCAGCCTCGGCCTGCTGATCGCGGAAGGCGCCGCCAATCTGCGCGGCGCGACTTGGCTGCTGCTCTTTCCGGCGGCGACCCTCACCATCATGCTGTTCGCGCTGAACTTC
>JAEUMA010000123.1 GCA_016793565.1 Rhizobiaceae bacterium | reverse complement strand
CGCGGCCGCGGCGCTCGTCGCCAACCTCGTGCCGCCCGAGGATTTCGCCAATGCGGTGGCCTGGAACTCGTCGGCCTGGCAGATCGCCACCATCGTCGGACCGGTGGCGGGCGGTCTCCTTTATGGCGTGTCGCCGGTGTTCGCCTATGCGGTCGCAAGCGCGTTCATGCTTTTCTCCGCGGTGCTGATCTTCGCGATCCCGCGACCCAACCAGCGCACCAGCACGGACAAGCCGACGCTGGAATCGCTGTTCGCGGGTTTCCGCTACATCTGGGGCGAGAAGATCGTGCTCGGCGCCATTTCGCTCGATCTGTTCGCAGTTCTGCTCTCCGGCGCCACGGCGCTGCTGCCGGTTTATGCCCGCGACATCCTGGAACTCGGACCTTGGGGGCTCGGACTGCTGCGCGCCGCGCCGGGCATCGGCGCCGTCGGCGTCGCCATGTATCTCGCCGGCTATCCGATCCGGGATCATGCCGGCATCATCCTTTTGGCCTTCGTGGCGCTTTTCGGCGGCTTCACCCTGCTGTTCGGCGTGTCGCAGATGCCGTGGCTGTCGATCCTGGCGTTGGCGCTGGTCGGCGCGACCGACATGGTCAGCGTATATATCCGCGAGACGCTGATCCAGCTCTGGACGCCCGACCGCGTCCGTGGACGCGTCAACGCGGTCAACATGGTGTTCGTGGGAGCCTCGAATGAACTGGGCGAATTCCGCGCCGGCATGATGGCCGCGGCCATTGGCACTGTTCCGGCCGTCGCTGTCGGCGGTGTGGCGGCCATCGGAATCGCCGGCCTCTGGGCCTGGCTGTTTCCGGAACTGCGGCGCGTCAGGCGGCTCGACGGACGCACCTGATCCTGGGCTACCGCTGCCGGGCGGCGATAAAGCGGGCAGCTTCAGTCAGGATGGCGGCCTGAAGCCCGTAGGGCGCGAGAAGCTCCGTTGCCTGTTCCACCAACCCGGCAAGCTGGCGCCGCGTCCATTCCACGCCGTGGAGGGACGCAAGCGTGGCCTTGCCGGCCGCCGCGTCCTTTCCGGTCGCCTTGCCCAGTGTCGCGGCGTTTCCGGTCAGGTCGAGCAGGTCGTCGGCGAGCTGGAAGGCAAGTCCGATCGCCGCGCCGAATTCGCCGAGGCGCTCGACGTCTTGAACCTTCGCCCCGGCCAGAATCGGCCCGGCCTGGCAGGAGAAGCGGATCAGGGCGCCGGTCTTCATGGCCTGCAACCGTACGATGCCGGCCTCGTCGGGCGCATCGCGCTCGGCTGCGAGATCGAGCGCCTGGCCGCCGGCCATGCCGCCCGGTCCGGCCGCCCGCGCCAGTGCCAGCACCAGTTGGCTGCGCCGTTCAGCTGGCAGTTCCGTCGCCGCATCCGCGAGAATGTCGAAGGCGAAGGTCAGCAGGCTGTCGCCCGCGAGGATCGCGCTCGCCTCGTCGAACGCCCGGTGCACGGTGGGCTGGCCGCGGCGAAGGTCGTCGTCGTCCATCGCCGGCAAATCGTCGTGGATGAGCGAGTAGCAGTGCACGCATTCGACCGCGGCGGCCACCCGCATCGTGGCGTGGCCTTCGTGGCCGAACAGCGCCGCACTTTCCAGCACCAGGAACGGCCGCAGCCGCTTGCCGCCGTTGAGCACGCCGTGCCGCATAGCCGCCATCAGCCGATGCGGCCGGGCGATCTCGCCGGCCAGCACGCGGTCGGAAAGCAGCTGCCCCAGCACGCGCTCCACCGCCGCCGCGCGTGCAGCCAAGGCTTCCTCGAAACTCAGGCTTTGCTTTGCGCCCATGCGCCACGCTTTAGCCAGCCGGACCGGCAGGTCAAGCGGCGGGCAGGCCGAAAACGTTGCACATCACCGTCCGCGCCTTTATGCCGGGATGGGCCGCGCGGGCGGCGACGCTGGAGACAGGCGGCTTGACCCAGCCGACGATCGAACCGGAGGCAGAAGGGCTCGGCATGGCGGCGAGGCGCAGGGCAGGGCGGTGGTACGCGGCCCCGCGCTGGTTGCGCATAGCCGTGATCTCCGTGGCGGCGCTGGCGGCCGTCCCCGTCGTTCTGACGCTTCTTTACCTGCTGCCCTTCGTGCATCCGATCTCCACGCTGATGCTGAAGGATCTGGTCACGTTGCAGGGCTACGACCGCCAGTGGGTGGACCTCGAGGATATCGCTCCGGTCGCCGTCCATTCGGTGATCATGTCGGAGGACGGCCAGTTCTGTTCCCACTACGGGGTCGACCTGGGCGAGATGAAGGCTGAGATCGACGATCTGCTGGCCGGCCGCCCGGCCCGCGGCGCCTCGACCATCCCGATGCAGGCGGTCAAGAACCTCTATTTGTGGCACGGCCGTTCGTTCCTGCGCAAAGCACTGGAAGCGCCGCTGGCGATCGGCTTCGACCTCGTCGTGCCGAAGCGCCGCATCATGGAAATCTACCTGAACATCGTCGAGTGGGGCCCTAACGTCTACGGCATCGAGGCGGCGTCGCAATACCATTTTGGCAAGCCGGCCAAGGACCTCACGCGGCGGCAGGCGGCCCTGCTCGCGGTTGCTCTGCCCAATCCGATCGAGCGGGATCCGGGCAAGCCGGGGCCGGGGCTGAAGCGGCTGGCCAGCATCGTCGAGCGGCGGGCGTCGCGCGCGGGCGGCTACGTTGACTGCGTCGAATAGGAAAGCCCGGGAAAAAATTCTACGCACCGCTGGTCAAGCGAGCCTTTGGCGTGTATAGGCACCCGACTTCTCGGACATAGGCCGGCGGGTTGCGTCCTTCGCAGGGCAGCCTATCGGCGTTACCAACCAACAGGCAAGAACCATGGCTGTACCCAAAAGAAAGACCTCGCCTTCGAAGCGTGGCATGCGCCGCGCCGCCGATGCGCTGAAGGCCCCGACATACATCGAGGACAAGAATTCCGGCGAAATGCGCCGCCCGCACCATATCGACCTGAAGACCGGCATGTATCGCGGCCGCCAGGTGCTGACGCCGAAGGAAGGCTGATAGGCTCGCAAGCCTTCGCCTGCATATCAAGGACCGGCCTCGCGCCGGTCCTTTTCGTTTGAAACGGCGTTTCGTCACGGAAGGCTGCGTCATGATTGCCGGGATCCCGCTGCTCATCGTTCCGTTCATCGTCTTCAACCTCGGCCTGGCCGGATTGTTCGGCGCGGCGGAGAACGGCGACCCATGGGCGCGGGAATTGTTCTCGTTCTCGATGATGTCCGGCGGCACTTTCACCATGACGAGCGGCATGATGCTGATCGTCTTGGCTCTGACGCTGTTCTTCGTGGAGATCGTCAAGGCGACGCGCACCACCAGCGCCTCGCTGGTCGATCATCTGCTGTCGACCTTCGTCTTCGTGGCGTTTCTGGTCGAATTCCTGCTGGTCAAGGGCGCGGCGCATCCGGTGTTCTTCATTCTGATGCTGATCGCGCTGATCGATGTGCTGGCAGGCTTCTCAGTCTCGCTGCGCTCGGCGCGCCGCGACCTGAACCTCACGGCTGAATGTGTCAGGCCGCTGCGGCGGCAAAGCCCGGATTCTGCTGAACGAGGGCGGTGCGCAGCTTTTCCAGCGCCCGTCCCTCGATCTGGCGCACGCGCTCCTTCGATATCCCCAGGCTTTCGCCCAGGGACTCCAGCGTCGCCCCGTCGTCCTGCAGCCGCCTTTCCCGGATGATGCGCAACTCGCGCTCGTTGAGCACGGCGAGCGCGTTGCGCAGCCATCCGGAGCGGCGAGCCGTATCGATCGCCTCGGCCACCACTTCGTCCTGAAGCGGTTCGTCGCTGACGAGAAAGTCCTGACGGTCGAGATTGCCGTCGCCCTGGTCAGACACCGGCGCATTCAGCGACGCATCCGGCGACGACAGGCGCGAATCCATCATGGCGACGTCGGACACCGACACGCCCAGCGCCTGCGATATCTCCGCGTACATCTGGCCGCTGGTCAGGCTTCCGTCGCCGCGCGACAATCTCGCCCGCAGCCGCCGCAGGTTGAAGAACAGAGCCTTCTGGGCCGAACTGGTACCGCCGCGCACGATCGACCAGTTGCGCAGGATGTAGTCCTGCATCGAAGCGCGGATCCACCACGTCGCGTAGGTCGAGAAACGCACCTCGCGCTCGGGTTCGAATCGCGCCGCCGCTTCCAGCAGTCCGACATGTCCTTCCTGGATGAGGTCGCCCATCGGCAGCCCGAAATGCCGGAATTTTCCGGCCATCGATATCACCAAGCGCATATGCGCGCAGGCGATGCGGTTGAGAGCTTCCTGGTCGCGCGACTGCCGCCAGCGGAGGGCCAGCTGCTGTTCTTCGTCCCTTTCGAGATACGGCGCCCGCATGGCCGCCTTAACCATCGCCCGCCTGAGCTTGTCTTCCATCGCCGCGCTCCCGTCCAGGACAGGCAGGACACCGTTCTGGATACGGCGTCGAACCGAAAGCGGATCACCACCGTTCCGCGCTGCGGCGCAGGGCGGGGCGAAGCCGATCAGGAACGCCGGTTGAAGCTATTGGTTCCAGACTGTCGGAAGCGGACACTCGAATCGAAAGGGCCCCGGCGCTGCCGGGGCCCTCGACGAACTCACACTACAATTCGAACCACAAGAAGCGGCTCGGCGTGTCGCGCCACTGCGTCCTCAGGCCGCTTCGACCTGGTCGGCGGGCTCGCCCTCTTCGTTGTCGGCCTTGGCGCCGCGCTTCGGGCTCTTGTTCAGGTTGGTCTCGATCAGCCGCACGGCTTCCGTCTCGGACATGCGGTTGACCGCCGCGATCTCGCGCGCCATGCGGTCGAGCGCCGCTTCGTAGAGCTGGCGTTCGGAATAGGACTGTTCTGGCTGGTTGTCCGCGCGATAGAGGTCGCGCACCACCTCGGAAATCGAGATCAGGTCGCCCGAATTGATCTTGGCATCGTATTCCTGCGCGCGGCGCGACCACATGGTGCGCTTCACGCGGGCGCGCCCCTGCACGACCTTCAGCGCACGCTCGACATAGTCCGTCTCCGAAAGCTTGCGCATGCCAATCGTCGCGGCTTTGGCCACCGGCACTTTCAGGCGCATCTTGTCCTTCTGGAAATCGATGACGAACAGCTCCAGCTTGTGGCCGGCCACGACCTGCTCTTCGATCGCCACGATCTGGCCGACGCCATGCGCCGGATAGACGATGAACTCGCTGGTCTTGAAGCCCTGCCGCGCTGCCGGCTTCTTCTGCGGTGCACTTGCCATACGCCCTGAACTCCTTGTTGCGTCGCCGGCAAGGCGTGCCGGAGACATACATGCGGCCACGTCAGGTGGCCGATCTCAAGAGACCGAGTTTCACTTCGTACCGGACTGCCGGCGCGTCGATGCCAAACGACATCTCAGGCCCAAGCTTGCTTGGTCCGGGCTTTTATCCATCTTTGATGAGTTAACGCTTCCGCGCCCTGGATTCACGATGTGCCATCGGCATGGAAGATAGCGTTACCACAAAAAGCTGAAAGAATCAACAATTTGCTGCACGCGCGAAGCCGCTGCCGCCGAAAGCGGCAGTCCTTCCTACCGACGATGATGCCGTTGGCCGGCTTGCGTCGGTCTCAGTCTCCGGTGCCGGGCTCCGGCGAAAAGAACTTCTCGAACTTGTCGGCAACGCCGTCGAATTCCTTGGCGTCGGCGGGCGGTTCCTTCTTGGACGTGATGTTCGGCCAGGAGGTGGCGTAGTCGGCATTGACCTTGAGCCACTTGTCGAGACCGGGCTCGGTATCCGGCTTGATGGCGTCGGCCGGGCACTCAGGCTCGCATACGCCGCAGTCGATGCACTCGTCCGGGTGGATGACGAGCATGTTCTCGCCTTCGTAGAAGCAATCGACCGGGCACACTTCGATGCAGTCCATATACTTGCAGCGAATGCAGTTGTCGGTGACGACGTAGGTCATGCGGTGCGCTCCGGGCGGTCCCGTCACGAGGAAAACAGCGGGTCACGTAACCGCTTTGTCTGCGCCTGACAAGGGTTGGAAAACCCCGATTTCCGTCCCGGAAGGGCATGGCTTTGCGCGTCTGCGCGATTGCCGGGCGCCTATTCCGGCTCTGTAAGCCGGTCTATGGCGCGCCGGTCGCGTTTGGTGGGGCGTCCGGAGCCGGCGTCGCGCAGCGGCGCGATGGCGTCGGGCGGCGCGTCGCGCACAACGGGAGGCGACAGGTCCTCGTAGAGCTTCCTCGCCTCTTCGGCCGGGCCGCGATGCGTACCCGGCAGCAGAACCCGGTAGACGAGGATGCGGCGGTCGAGCGTGATCGTCAGCACGTCGCCGCCGCCGACCTGATCGGACGACTGCGCTGCTTTGTCGCGATTGATGCGCACGCGTCCGCCGGTGACCAGCTTCTGCGCCAGAGAGCGCGATTTCACCACCCGCGCGAAGAACAGCCACTTGTCGACGCGCTGCCTGGTGTCGGACGCCATCTACTTTTTGAGTTGGTCGCGCAGCGCGGCGAGCTTGGCGAAGGGCGAATCCGGGTCGAAGCGGACGGGCCGCTCCTCGCGCGGCTGCCGGTGCGGCGGCGCGTTCTTTGCCCCGCCCTTGTCGCGCGGCGCGAAATCTTTCTGCCCGGCATTCTCGTGCCGCCGCGGGCCACGCGCCTCCTCGCCTTCGGGCCGCGGCGGTCTGTTCTTGTCGAACCTTGGCTTGCCGTCGAACCTGGGCTTGCCGTCGCGCCGCGCTTCACCGCCCGGCGCCGCGCCGCCCGCGTCCGCCGCCGCGGCGGGCGGCCGGCGATGATCGCGGCGATTATTGTCCCGCTGCTGGCCAGGCGCGCCCCGGCGCCGCTGGTCGGGGCGCTGGTCCGGCCGTCTTTCGAAGCGGCCCGGCCGCCACAGCATGATCGGCTTAGGCTCCTCGGCGGGCGCGCTCTCCGAACGCGCTGCCGGCGCTTCCGGCTCGTTGGCAGGAGCCGCGGCGGGAGCAGCCTGCTCTTCCGCTGCCGGCGCTTCCTGCTCGGGAGCGTCCGGTGCCTCGGCAGGCGCCTGCCCGTCCGGCACCTCGGCCTCAGCAGAAACTTCGTCCCGCGCTTCCGCTGCGCCGTCTTCCGCCGCCACCGATGTCTCGTCCACGCTGACCGGTGTCTCGGCCTCTGCGGTCTCGACCGCCGCGGCCTCGGCCGGCACTTCGACCTGCTCTGCGGCCGCCGCCTCGGCGGCGCGCGCGGCCTCGGCCTTGTCGGCCTCCGCCTTGGCGAGCGCGGCCTTGTGGGCGGAATCGATCTCGGCGATCTTGCCACGGACCTCGGCGGCTGGCTTGGGCTCGCCGCGATACCCCAGCGCCTTGAGAATCTCCTCCATGTCCTCGGCGTTGGCGCCCAGGATGGACATCATCGGCGGCGTCACCACGAAGGCGCGGCCGTCATAGGCGCCGTCCGGCCGCGCACCCGTTCCGGGCTTCCACGCAAGCGCGGGGCGGATGAGGTCTGCCAGCCGCTCAAGGATATCGACGCGCACGGCGCGCCGTCCGAGGATGCGGTAGCCGGCAAGCCGGTAGAACGCCTTGTCGAAGGTCGGATCCACCACAACCGAGGTCCTGCCCGAGGCCAGCGCATGCACCACGTCGCCGAAGCCCGGCAGTTCCTTGGCGTCGTTCTTCAAGGCCCACAGCAGCGTCAGCAGACCGGCCGGCGCTGGCTTCAGCAACGCAGGCACGAAGATGTGGTACGCGCCGAAGCGCACACCGAGCCTACGCAGGGCCGCGCGGCCCTCCTGATCCAGCGCCTTGATGTCGTCGGCTATATCGCGCCGGTTGATCAGGCCGAGATTCTCCACCAGGCGAAACGCGATGCCGCGCGCCATGCCGCCGATCTGGTCGGCGGCGACGAGGTCGGCCAGCGGCTTCAGCAGCGACTCGACCTGGAAATGCACGAACCGCTCTGCCCGCGCCGCCACCTTGTCACGCGCCGGTCCGGTCAGTTGTTCATCGGCCAGCAGGATCACGCGCGGACGCAGCGCAGCGTCGGCTGCCGTCAGTGTGGCGATCGGTGCGCCGATCCACCGCAGCAGCCCGTCGGAGCCGAGCGCGATATCGTTGTTGCCGGACGCCGCGAAACGCTCCGCACGCGCTTCGAATTCGGCCGCCAGCGCCTTCTGGGCGGCCGTACGGATCGCCTTGCCGTCCTCGCCGCCGGCACTCTGGTCCGGTGTGAAGCGGAAGCCCTGCAATTCGCCGACGTGATGGCCCTCGACGAGGACCGAGCCGGTAGGGCTGATTTCGGCTTCGAGCATCGTATTTTCCCTGACGCGCCGCATGAGGACGGAAGTCCTGCGGTCTACGAAGCGTTTCGTCAACCGCTCATGCAGGGCGTCCGACAGCCTGTTTTCGATCTCGCGCGTTTTTTCCTGCCAGTGTGCCGGATCGGCAAGCCAGCCCGGACGGTTGGATACGAAGGTCCAGGTGCGAATCTGCGCGATGCGATGAGAGAGGGCATCGATGTCGCCTTCGGCGGATTCCGCCCGGCGCACCTGGTCCGCCATGTAGTTCTCGTCGACATGGCCGCGACGGGCGAGGTCGGTGAA
>JAEUMA010000089.1 GCA_016793565.1 Rhizobiaceae bacterium | reverse complement strand
CGCCACATCCTGGAACGACATCATGGTGATCCCGGGCTTACCGGCGGCAACGCAAGCGGCGTCCTCTTCCTTGACGAGACCTTCCTCATAGCCGCCGAGCGTGACGCCGACAGTGGCGCCGCACATGGCGTCCTTGCTGGTGATGTTCTTGGGATGGCCGGCCTGCGTCATCGCGCCGGTGCCTGCCTGCTGTAGATGACGAAGTCGAGTTTCTTGCCACGCTCGGGATTATAATAGAGGTTGTCCCAGAGCACGTCGATCTGACCGCCCATCACCGCCGGCAACAGGCCGGACCATGCGCCGGCGACAAATTCAGACTTCGCGCCGGCGCAATCGAAAACCGCGCGCGCCACATCGGCGTCGATGCCGACCAGATTTTCGAAGTTCTTGCTGTCCCGCATCACATAGGGCGGGGTCTGGGGATCCGAGCCGATCTTGATCGTGCGCCCGACGAGGCCCGGGTACTTCTCGGCGAGCTTGTCCGGCTCGCACGACTGCGCCGCATTCGCGTGCCGACCCGACCGATTTCTGCGCAATTGTCGGCGTGGGTTCCGCTCGTCTTGTGTCCGGCTTCCTGCCGTTGGACCGCACGATCTCGAGCACGATCTGCTCCGAGTCGTTGATGAAAGACGTCAGCGCCCGCAAGGCATCCTGCCGCCTACCTTCACTGAGAAGGGCGCAGATCTCACGATTGCGCGACACCCACTGCGATTGAAATTCCCTCTCCGCACTCCGCGTCTCCAGCGCCAGGCTCAATTGCGCCATGATGGTTTCCTGCGCACCGCCGCGCCTCGATACAGCGCTTGCTCGATGAGCCCCTCATGGAGAAGCTGGCGCAACGCCTCTCGCAGTGTGTTGCGCGAGATGTCCAGCGAGGCTGCGAGCGCGCTTTCCAGAAGCGCCGTGCCGGCGGGGAGCTCGCCTGCCAGGATCCGGGCTCGGAGCGTGTCAGCGGCCCGGACAGAAGCCAGCAAGGTATTGCTGCCGTCCTCATGTGCGTCCGCTCTGATCACTTCCAGAACCATCCGGATACCGTCCGACGATCCAATTTTCGTTCAACAATATGAGGCGCGTTTTTGAACGGTATCCACACATCGTATTCAGAATACAGAATGAAAGGTCCGGAGGGCTTAGGGATCAGAAACGTCTCGGCATCTCGATCGTCGGTAGACGGACAAGCGGGGTGAAAATCGTGTCGTTGAACGAAAGGACGGACACGGATCGCCAGGAGATCAGACCTACCGGGAGCGGCTCCTGGATGCAGTCCAAGGTGAAGAGATCGCTTGGATCATCACCCGAGATGGAGGCCTCGTTGAGACGATGGGCGAGACCCGCACGTACAACCCATGCAGGCAGGCAAAGCCTTCGGCGCATGGCTTCAAGATACCGGCACGTCTTCGATAATCTTGCGAAGGCTCTACGAGCCGTTGGGACATTCAGTGACAGGCGTTTCTTCGCGCGAGGTTGCGGGCAATGCGACCAGAATCAGGGCCTTCTGACGCGTCGGTGCGCCGCTGACAGTCTCGCAGGAGGTGGTGCCAGCGGATCATTCATCCGAAGGTGCGTTCGACGACCCAATCCGGCGCAGAATCTCGAAGCCCTGGCGCCGCCGCGGCAACGGATGTTTTCGACATCGAAGTCGAGCCAGGCGGGCATGCCCATCAGCTTGAGCCAGTCATAGGCGGCGATGGTGTCCGCCGCGTGGTATTGACAGTTGTCCGGCCTGGCCGGGCTGATGATCGCGCCACTGCTAGCAGGCTGAATGTGGTCAAAGATGTCGGCTCGAGTGGGGTCTCGGGTTTTGTAGATGCGTTTTCGGATGCGCTCTTTCTTCAGGCTACTGAAGAATGATGCCGCGACAGCGCTATCCCCGCAGTTGGGCACGCCGGCCCATGCTCGGCTTCAAATTGTGGGCCTGGCAAACCCGCTTGACGTCGTCGCTACCGTATTGGCTGTCCTGATGCGAAGGCACAACGATGCGGCCGGCGGGCTTTCTGCGTCAGATAGCCGTGAGCAGCGGACCGGGGCCAGCTCTTTCGAGAGGCTGCTTTTCAGCGACACGCCGTCCCGCAAAGGCAAAGGCGGCCAGCCTCGTCGAGAGGGATTGGCAGAACCGACGGATTCATCGCTCCAGGCAGATCGCGACACCCAGACCGCCGCCGATACACAGGCTCGCCAAACCGCGCTTCGCATCACGCCTTCGCATCTCGTGCAACAGCGAAACAACGATGCGGCAGCCAGAGCCCGCCAGCGGATGACCGAGCGCTATGGCCCCGCCATTCACATTGATCTGGTCGGTTCCCCAACGCATCTCGCGATTTACGGCGATCGCCTGTGCCGCGAAGGCCTCATTCAGTTCGACGAGGTCGAGATCCTGTGTCCGCCACCCGGCCTTGGCCAGAGCAGCGCGTGACGCCGCAACGGGGCCAAGTCCCATGTCGAGCGGCTCCACGCCCGCGGACGCATAGGACGCGATCCGCGCCAGCGGCTGGAGCCCCAGTTCCGCAGCCTTGCGCCCGGACATCACCAGCACCGCCGCCGCACCGTCGTTCAAGCCGGACGAATTGCCGGCGGTGATGGTTCCCTCACGTGAAAAAACCGGCAACAGACGAGCCAGCCGTTCCATCTTCACGTCGTGAGAGATGTGCTCGTCGATAGCACAGAACCTGTCACCGTCGCGCGAAGATATACGCACCGGCACGATCTCTTCGGCGAAAGTGCCGGCCGCGGTCGCAGCG
>JAEUMA010000708.1 GCA_016793565.1 Rhizobiaceae bacterium | reverse complement strand
GGATCAGCCCGTTGATGTGGCGGACAAGCGTCGATTTTCCGGAGCCCGACAGGCCCATGATGCAGAAAATCTCGCCTTCAGGAACGGCGAGATTGACGTCCGCGACGCCGACTACGCAGCCATAGCGCGCGATGATGTCCTTCTTTTCCAGCCCTCCGCCCCCGCTTGCCGCGAACGCCTCGTCGGCGCGCGGGCCGAACAATTTCCAGACGTTGCGGCACTCGATCGCCGGACGCACGACGGCGGGGCCCGGCGACTGGCTCACCAGATGCTCCCGCGCGAGACGGTGATGGCCTGGCCGTTGATGCCGCTGGAGGCAGGCGAGGCAAGAAAGCAAATCACGGCGGATATCTCGTCGAGGCTGACAAGTTGTCCGGACGGGTTGGCGACGGTCCGCTCCGCCCAGACCTCGTCCACGGTCAGTCCACGCCGTTGCGCTTCTTGTTCGGCATCGCGCTCAGCCATCTCCGTGCGCACCCAGCTCGGCAGGATGGCGTTGCAGGTTGCATTGAAGGGAGCGACGTCCTGCGCCACCGAACGCATCAGCCCGATCAACCCGTGCTTGGAGGCGCAATAGGGCGACATCGACGGCGCTCCCATTTCGCCCGCCGTCGAGCTGATATGGATGATCCTGCCCCAACCCTCGTCGCGAATATCCCGCGAGACGAGCCGCGAAAGCTCAAACGCGCTGTCGAGATTGACCGCCATCGTCTCGCGCCAGGCGTCGAACGCCTCATCGAAGATCGGCTTGTCGAGATAGCCACCACGACCCGCCGCGTGAACGAGGATCGTCACCGGTCCGTGGCGACGCGCGGCGGCCATCGCCCGCGCGCAGGTCTCCGGCGTCGACAGAGACGTAGCAAGCGTGAAGATGCCCTGGCTTTCCGCCAGCGAGGAGAGACATTCCTCATCACGCGCGACGCCCAGCACCACCGCGCCGCGGTCAGCCAGGGCAATGGCCGCCGCCCGCCCCATGCCGCGACTTGCGCCCGTCACGAGGGCGACACGACCCGACAGATCCTGCGGAACCGAACCGGTCATGCCGCAGCCATCTCCGGATATGGCTGTGCCGCTGCGCGTTTCACAGTCCCAGCCTCGAGCAGCCCAGGCTCCATCGCTTCAGGCTGCGACGCGTATCGTTGCATACCACGAGGTCCCCAACTAGCGGAACCATTCCACCTTTGCCGCCACCTCGCAACATGTTTTTTATCACTATCTTGTATAATTTACATATCATATTGATACCATTTAATATTTTGAAATAAATTGACTGCTCAAGCAATCATTGTTAAAGGTGCGTCGGCTTTTCGGCTCGGCAGTTTGGTGCTTTGGCAATGAGCATGAGTGGACGGCAGGAGGGCACCCCTGAGCCGCTTTCGGTAGGCGCCGGCGGCACTGTTCGCTACTGGTGGGAGACGCTGAGGGCCCGCCAGGACGAGTACGATCTCGAGCCTCCTTCCCATCGTCCGAGGCAAAAACGCAAGGCCGGATATGCAGCCGCTGCGGAATAAGATCGCGCTGGTCACCGGGGGCGCGTCCGGGCTCGGCCTCGCCTGCGTGAAGCGCTTCGCGCACGAGGGCGCAAAGGCCATCATCGGCGATATCGCACCTCCGCCGGCAGGCCTCGACGCCGAGTATGTCCGGCTGGACGTCACCTCCGAGGAAAGCTGGCACGCCGCGCTGGCCGAGATCGTCGACCGCCATGGCCGCATCGACGTGCTGCTGAACGGGGCGGGCGTGGCGCTCGACGGCGACGACGTGTTTGGCTGCACGCAGGAGACCTGGCGCCGTACGATCGCCGTCAATCTCGACGGGACGTTTCTCGGCTGCAAGCTCGTGTCGGAGATCATGGCTGCCAACGGCGGCGGTTCGATCATCAACATCGCCTCGATCAACGGCGTGGTCGGAGATGGCGGCATCGTCGCCGAAGGCGTAGCGGCATATTCGGCCAGCAAGGGCGCGGTTCGCCTGCTGACCCGCTCGGCCGCGCTGGATCTTGCGGCCCGCGCCACCAACGTGCGCTGCAACGCCATCCTGCCGGGCTACTTCGCCACGCCGATGGTGCTCGACTATCTCGCGGCGCATCCACATCCCGGGCAGGCCCGCTCCCGGATAGAGACGGCGCATCCGCTCGGCCGCATGGGCCTGCCGCACGAACTCACGGGCATGGTGATGTATCTCGCATCGAGCCGCTCCGCCGCCGTCACCGGCGCGGAGTTCGTAGTGGATGGCGGGTATACGGCGCGATGAAGTCCACGGAACGGGACACGACATGAGCGGGAGCCACGCGGACGCGAGCAATATGTTCAGCGGCAAGGTCGCGATCGTCAGCGGTGGTGCCTCCGGGATTGGTCTCGCCACCGCGAACCTGCTGGCCGAGCTCGGCGCCCGGGTGATCGCCACGGACATCGCCGGCCGGCCAGATGGACTGGGCCGCACAGTCGACTTCATGTCGCACGACGTTACAGACCGAGATGCCTGGCGCGCGGTAGGAGCGCGCACCGTCGCGGCGTTGGGCCATGTCGACATACTGGTCAATTGCGTCGGCGTGCTCAGCGAAGGCAACCTGAAGACCACCAGCCTGGCGGAATGGCGCCGAGTCATCGCGATCAACGTCGAAGGCACGTTCAACGGGTGCCAGGCGATCATCCCACTGATGCCACCCTCCGGAGGGTCGATCGTCAACATGGCGTCGGTGTCCGGCAGCCGAGGCGATGCCAATCTCATCGCCTATACCGCGAGCAAGGGCGCGGTGGTCATGCTGACCCGGGAGGTCGCGCTGGACTGCGCGCGCCGCGGCACCAACATCCGCTGCAACAGCGTCAGCCCCGGGGTAGTGGACACGGCCATGATCGCGGATTTCTTCGCCGCCCGGCCGAGCGCGACGCTGCCGGAATGGCTTGCTTCGCAGCCCGTCGCGCGTACCATCGCGCCGGCCGAGGTTGCCGAACTCATCGTTTTTCTGTCAGGACCGGAAGCGTCGTTCGTGACCGGCGCCGACTTTCCGATCGACTGTGGCGCGAGCGCTTGAATGCAGGAACACCCCGGGGGCCGGATGCCGCACGCACGAGAAGCCGAGAAGCCGAAGCCGCTGCGGCGCCGCAAGACGGCGGAAGCCTCGCGCGAAGAGCTGATCGAGGCGGCGATCGAGGTTATCGGCCGCAAGGGCCTGTCGCGCACCACGCTAGCGGACGTGGCGGCCAAGGCGGGGATCGGCTACGGCAACGTCACGTTCCGCTTCAAGACCAAGGCGGCGCTGCTGCTCGCCGCGATCACGAAGGTGGCCAACGAATACATGGATCACCGCGAGGAAGCCGCCGCCGCCATCGTCGGCGGATCGGCGGCCGAACGCATCGACGCGATGATCGTGGCGAGCTTCCACCGCAAGCTCACCAGCCAGAAGAAAATTGCGCTGTGGCACGCTTTTCTCTCCGAACGCCATATTCATGCGGATTACGGCAAGCTGTTCGCCGGCCTGCGCGAGCGGGAATACACGCTGACCAAGGCCATTTTCGAGGAGATTGTCGCAGCGGAGCCCAGCGACTGCCCGGACGCCCATTTCGCCGCGGTGGGCATCAACGCGCTAATCGAAGGACTGTGGTTCAACATGCGCATGGTGCCCAATCCGCTCGAACCCGACGAGGCGGCGCATATCGCGCGCACCTTCCTGGCGTCGCTGTTTCCGACCGTGTTCGGCAAACTTCCCCGCACGTCCGCGCTTCAGGAGACATGAAGCCCAGCGGATCGTGATTTCGCCGTCGCCCGCCTCACGAGGATGCCTTGAGACAAGCCATCACGATCTCCGACCTGCGCGATCAGGCCAAGGCGCGGCTGCCGAAGATCCTGTTCGACTGGATCGAGGGCGGCGCCGGCGACGAGAAGGGACTCCGCGAGAACGAAAGCGCCTTCGATCCCTACCGGTTTCTGCCGCGCTACCTGCTGGACGTAACCGGCCGCCAGCAGCGTAAGGCTCTGTTCGGCCATCTCTACGAGTCGCCGTTCGGCATAGCACCGACCGGCTATGCCGGCATCTTCAGGCCGGGCGCGGACCTGATCCTCGCCGAGACGGCCCAGAAGGCCGGCATTCCGTTCATCATGTCCGGCGCCAGCGTCAGTTCCGTCGAGGATGCCGCGAAGGTGGCGCCCGACAGCCTGTGGTATCAGCTTTACGCGGCCGCGGATGTGGAGATCACAAGGGATCTCGTCGCGCGCGCCGACCGCGCCGGCTGCCACGCGCTTGTTGCGACGATCGACATCCCGATCGCGGGCAAGCGCGAGCGCGACCTTCGCAACGGCTTCGACTTCCCGCTCAGGATGTCGCCGGGCCTGTTGCTGGACGGTTTTCTGCATCCGGCCTGGACGCTGAATTATCTCCGCACGGGCGGACTTCCGGTGATGGCAAACTGGGCGCCCTACGCGCCGCGGGGAGCGAATGCAGTGGATGTCGCCCGACTCGCCAACTCGCATTCCTTCTGCGTGCAGACGTGGGATCACCTGGAGCTTTTCCGGCAGATCTGGCCGCGCAAGCTCGTCGTCAAGGGCGTCATGCATCCGGAAGACGCCGAGCGCGCGGTCTCGCTCGGCGCCGACGGGCTGATCGTCTCCAACCATGGCGGGCGGCAGTACGACCGCTCGGTGCCGCCGCTCGAAATGCTGCCAAGCCTGCGGGAAGCCGTCGGGCCGGACGTCACGCTGATGATGGACGGCGGAATAAGACGGGGATCGGATATCCTGACCGCCCTTTGCCTGGGCGCGGATTTCGTATTCGCCGGGCGGCCGACGCTTTACGGCGTATCCGCCGCCGGCGCGGCAGGCGCGCGCCGCGCGGTCGAAATCCTGCGAGAGGAACTGGACAATCTGATGGGACAGATCGGCTGCCTCGACCTGGGCTCCGCCGATCTCAAGCGCTTTCTCTACAACCCGTCCCGCGCCTGACCGGAATTCCGCGTCCGAGATTGCCGGGCGACGTCACCCCAGCTTGCCGCGGAGACCTTCGGCCAGCGTGGAGAGGATGAGCGCGCAGGAGGCGGCGCCCGCGTCGAGGTGGCCGCGCGATCTTTCGCCGAGACGGGCGGCGCGACCGATCCTGGCGACCATGCCGCGTGTCGATTCCAGTCCCGCCTCGGCCGCCGCTGCCATTCCGGAGAGAGCGCCCGCGAAATCCTTGCCGCCGGCGAGCGCCGCATCGAAGGCGTCACGCGCGGGTATCAGCACGTCCACCAGGGACTTGTCGCCGGGCCTGGCGCCGCCGAGATCGACGATCGCTTCGACGCCCGCGTGCAGCATGCGGGAGAAACCGGCCGAAGTGAGTTCGGACTCGCCCTTCAGCGAGCCGGCCATTTCCGAGAAAAAGGTGCCATAGAGCGGCCCCATCGAGCCGCCGATGTCGCCGAGCAGCGTTTCGCCGATGGTCTCGAAGCCGTCCGCGAGGTTCTGGGGCGCCGCCCGCATCCGCTCGGCAGCGATGCGGAAACCCTTGCCCATGTTGACGCCGTGGTCGCCGTCGCCGATGGCGCCATCGATCTCGCCCAGCCGTGCCTGGTTCGCCTGGATGACCGCTGCGATATCCAGGGCGACCGATCCGGCGTCACCCAGGCCGATGCTGTCCATGCGCTTCCTCCCCTCAAACCACCGTCAGACCGATCGACCGCGCAGGCGCGGCGATCAGGCGGTCCAGCTCGCCGTCGAGGCGCATCACCGTCAGCGACACGCCCATCATCTCCAGCGAGGTGAAATAGTTGCCGACCAGGGCTCGCCTGACGCCGATGCCGCGTCCGCGAAGGATGTCGGCGACTTCCGCGTGAAGGATGTAGAGCTCCATCAGTGGCGTGGCACCGAGGCCGGAGACCAGCGCCACCACATCGTCGCCGGCGCCGAAAGGCAGGTCGTCCAGAATTTTCTCCGCCATCAGCGCGGCCATGTCGCGGGCGCCCGCCGTGGGAAGAACCGCGACGCCTGGCTCGCCGTGATGGCCGATCCCGACTTCCATCTGGCCCTCGGGAATCGTGAAATTGGCCTTGCCCACCGCCGGTATCGTGCAGGATGTAAGTCCGATGCCCATCGAGCGCGTGTTGTCGATGGCCTTGCGGGCGCTGGCGATCACCTCGTCGAGGTCTGCGCCCTCCGCCGCACGCGCGCCGCCGACCTTCCACATCAGGATCTCGCCCGCCACTCCGCGCCGATGTTGCCGCTCGGAGGCGGGTGCGGAAGCGACATCGTCATCGGCGACCACGGTCTTGACCGTGATCCCATCCTTGGCGGCGAGCTTTACCGCCATCTTCACGTTCATGTTGTCGCCGGCGTAGTTGCCGTAGAGACAGGCGACGCCGCGCCCGCCATCGGCAGCGCGTATCGCATCGTGAAAGGAGCGCGCTGTCGGCGACGCGAAGACCTCGCCCAGCGCGACCGCATCCACAAGTCCGGGACCGGCATAGCCCGCGAAAGCCGGCTCATGGCCCGAGCCACCACCGGTTACGATGCCGACGCGGCCTTTCTCGCCCGCCCGGACCGAGCGCAGCACGCGCGGATTGTC
>JAEUMA010000694.1 GCA_016793565.1 Rhizobiaceae bacterium | reverse complement strand
CGCTGCCGGGAGCCGTCCTTCCGGCTTCCGCGCAGGACGAGGACCGCTACACGCTGGAGCGCACCGACGACGGCTATGTGAGGATGGATCGTCGTACCGGCACCATGTCGCTGTGCAACGAGCGGGACGGGCAGTTGGTCTGCCGGCTGGCGGCTGACGATCGCGATGCGTTGGAGAGCGAGATCGACCGGCTGAGCGGCGCGCTTTCGGCGCTGACCGAACGCGTCGATGCGCTGGAAGGCAAGGCGGCGGAACACAACGGGGGCGCCGCCGGTCTGCCGAGCGAGAGCGAGTTCGAGCAGGGGCTGAGCTATATGGAGCGCTTCTTCCGCCGCTTCATGGGGATCGTGCAGGAGTTCGACCGCAGCCGGCGTGACGAGACGCCCGGACCCGATCCGCAGAAGACCTGACGCCGCCTTGCGTTTCGCCTTGAAATTGGTAGCCGGCACCGCGTACACCAGACAAAAGCCCGTTAGGGGCTACGGCGAGACGGGGAGGACGGATTGCCGGCAGGCTACAGGTTCCTCATTGCAGACGACCATCCGCTGTTCCGGGGGGCGTTGAAACAGGCTCTGTCGGGCATCGCGGACGTAGCCTCCATTCTGGAGGCCGGCGACTTCGAAGCCGCCAAGGCGGCGCTTGCAGGCAACGACGAACTGGATCTCATCCTGCTCGACCTGTCGATGCCGGGCGCGAGCGGGCTTTCGGGGCTGATATCGATGCGCGGCATTCATTCGTCGGTGCCGATGGTCGTCGTTTCGGCCCATGACGACGCCGAGACGATCCGCCGTTCGCTGGAACTGGGCGCGTCCGGCTTCATCTCCAAGTCTGCCAGCATGGACGAGATTCGGGCGGCCGTGGACACCGTGCTCAAAGGCGGCATCGCATCGCCAGTGGGGGTCGACCTCGGCATCGAGCGCGACCCGGAGATTTCCGACCTGATCCGCCGCCTGCAGACGCTGACACCGCAGCAGGCGCGCGTGCTGGGCATGCTGGCCGAAGGGTTGCTGAACAAGCAGATCGCCTACGAACTCGGCGTCTCCGAGGCGACGATCAAGGCGCATGTATCGGCGGTCCTGCAAAAGCTCGGCGTGGACAGCCGCACCCAGGCGGTAATCCTTCTGACCAAGATCGGCGCCGAAATGCCGGCCTGATACTATTCCGCCGCCGCCATGCGTCGCAGCCGCGTCATCATGGAACGCAGGGCCGCCGGCTTCAGCGGCTTGTTGATGACCGCTACTCCCAGCCTGTCGGCAGCGGAGCGCATCTCGGCCGAGCGGTCGGCGGTGATGAGCACCGTCGGCATGTCGTCGCCATAGGTCGCCCGCAGCCTTGCAACTACGTCGAGGCCGTTTTCTCCGTCGAGATGGTAGTCGGCCAGGATGAAGTCGGCATAGGCGGGCAGGGCGCTTCCGTCGCCGATCGCGGCCGATCCGGTGAAACTGTATACGGTGCAGCCCCAACCTTCGAGCAGAAGGCGCATGCCTTCCAGGATACGCGGCTCGTTGTCCACGCACACGACGGTGATGCCGCGAAGCGAGCCCGTCGCCGGTGCGGGGGGCAGGCTCGGCGTGAGCGGAAGCGGCAAGGCGTCTGTTACCGGCAGGATCACCGAGAAGGCCGAACCCTCGCCAGGTCGGGAGGAGACCCGGATTTCCAGGCGCAGCACGCGCGCCAGCCGGTCGACGATCGACAGGCCGAGGCCGAGGCCCTGCGCTTCCCGTGCGCCTTCCTCCAGCCGCGTGAACTCGCGGAAGACCATGTTGAGCTTGCCCGGCGGAATGCCGATGCCAGTATCGATGACCTGGATTTCAGCCAGTTCGCCGCGCCTGCGTACCCCGACGAGGATGCGGCCGCTGCGGGTATACTTCACCGCGTTGGAAACGAGGTTCTGGATCAGCCTGCGCAGAAGGTTGCGGTCGGTGTTCACCGCGACCGACGACGGCACAATGGTGAGCTCGATTTGCTTCGCCGCGGCCATCGGCTGGAAATCGGTGCCGATCTGGCGCAGAAGGTCGCCCAGCACGAACACCGTTTCGGCCGGCCGCATCGCGCCCGCATCCAGACGGGAAATATCCAGCACGGCGCCCAGGATCGTCTCGACCGATTCCAGCGCCGATTCGATGTTTCCCGCAGCTTCCGATTGCGTCCCCGGCCCCGCTTTCTCCATCAGCGAGGCGCAGTAGAGGCGGGCGGCGTTCAGCGGCTGCAGGATATCGTGGCCGGCCGCCGCCAGGAAACGCGTCTTGCTGAGGTTGGCCTCCTCGGCGATCGTCTGCGCCTGCGCCAGTTCCTCGTTGACGCGCATCAGCTCGGCCGTGCGGCTCTGGACGCGGTGCTCCAGCGACTCGTTGGCCCGCTTAAGCGCCAGGTCGGCCGCCACGCGGGCGGAAATGTCGGCATAGGTCGCGACGATGCCGCCGTCGGGCATCGGATTCGACCGCAGCTCGATCGTGCGCCCGCTGGTCTTCAGTTCGAGCTGCCAGGGCGAGCCGAAGCTCGACATGCGGTTGAGGATGGCGACATTCGCCTCGCGCGAGATGTCGCCGCGCTGCACCAGATAACCGAGGATGCGGTTGAGCGAGACCCCGACCTGCCCCATATCGTCCGGCAGGTCGAACAGCGACCGGTACTGCCGGTTCCAGCAGGTCAGACGGAAATCGCGGTCGAAGACCGTAATGCCTTGCTCCATCTGGTCGAGGGCGATCTGCAGCAGGTCGCGATTGTGCTGCAAAGCCTCGGTGGCGTCGTCGAGCAGGCGGAAGGCGTCGCGCGGCGTGGCATCGTTGCGCTGGAACATCAGCGACAGGATGAGCCGCGCCGAGGAGGAGCCGACGGCGCTGGCCAGCAGCTGTTCGGAAAAGCGGATGACGTCGAGACCCGCCTGCTCGTTGCCCTGCAGCCTTGTGCCGGCCTCGCGCTCGAAGGTCTGGAACGAGCGCTCGGTGCGTTCGACGCCGAGGTAACGCGCAATCGTATCCTTGAGATCGTTGACGGTGGTAGACGTGCGGAAGCGCCGCAGGCTGGGCATCGGCCCGACTTCGCGGGGAACGAAGATCGCCGCCTGTATGCGCTCGAGTGGCACGGAAGCGCGCGACAGCGAGCCGAAGACGAAAAACAGCGTGTTGATGGCTAGGCTCCACAGCACGCCGTGGTTAAGCGGCTCGGCCTCGGTGCCGAACAGCGCCTGGGGCCGCAGCGATTCCAGCCCGAACAGGCCGTCGGCGATGATGGAATTGTCTGGCCCGGCGAGCGAGGGCAGCAGCAGCGTATAGCCCCAGACGAGTATGCCCGCGCTCATGCCGAGGGCGGCACCGCGCGCATTGGCGCCCCGCCAGATCAGGCCGCCGACGAAGGCCGGCGCGAACTGGGCGATCGCCGCGAACGACATCAGCCCGATCGAGGCGAGCCGGGCATTGTTGGTGCTTTCGCGGTAATAAAGGAAGGCGACGAACAGGATGATGAAGATGGAGGCACGGCGCACGTTGAGGATGAGCGCCGACCAGTCGCCATTCTCTTCCGACTTCGGCCGCAGCAGCCCGCGCACGAACAGCGGAATGACTAGGTCGTTGGAGATCATGATCGACAGCGCCACGCTTTCGACGATCACCATCGCCGTCGCGGCGGAAAGGCCACCGACGAAAGCGGTCATGGCCAGCATGTCGTAGCCGCCGAGCAGCGGCAGCGACAGCACGTAGAGGTCCGCGCTGGTGCGGCCGCCGACCAGCGCAAGGCCGGCGAAGGCGAGCGGCAGGACGAACAGGTTGATGGCGACCAGATAGGCGGGGAACACCCATGTCGCCTTGCGCAGTTCGGCCTCGCTACGGTTCTCGACGATCATTACGAAGAACTGCCGCGGCAGCATGACGATGGCAAAGCCGCTGAGGACCGTGAGCACCACCCAGCTGCCCACAGAAGTGCGGTGTGAGATCGCCGCCTGAACCTCCGTGCTGGCTGAAAGGGCGGCAACGAGCTCGCGCGGGCTGCCGAAGAGGACGAAGGTGACGATGGCGCCGACGGCCAGGAAGGCGGCGAGCTTGACGACGGATTCCACGGCCACCGCCAGAACCAGGCCGTCCTGGTGCTCGGTCGCGTCGGCGTGGCGGGTGCCGAACAGAACCGCGAACAGCGCGAGCAGCATCGCCACGATCAGGGAGATGTCGCTGACGAACGGGTCAAAGCTCGGCGGGGCGCCGTTGTAGTGCTCGACCATCAGGCTGACCGAGCCCGAGATCGCCTTGAGCTGGAGTGCGATGTAAGGCACCGCGCCAATGACCGCGATCAGCGTGGCGATGCCCGCGACGGCAAAGCTCTTGCCGTAGCGGGCGCCCAGAAAGTCGGCGATCGAGGTGATCTTCTCCGCCTTGGCGACCTTGATGATGCGTCGCAGCGCGGCAAAGCCGAACAGGAAGACAAGCACCGGCCCTATGTAGATGGCGACAAACTCCAGGCCGCGTTCGGAGGCGAGGCCGACCGAGCCGAAGAACGTCCAGGACGTGCAGTAGATCGCCAGGCTGAGCGCGTAGATGTAGGGCCGGGAGCCGCCCAAGCCCCATCTGGCCGCCCATCGGTCGCCGAAACTCGCGATGGCGAACAGCAGCGACACATAGGCGATCGCTACGATGACGACGACCCAGCCCTGCACGCACCTCGCTCCGCAACGCCACCCGAAACGGATGTGGCCATGCAAAGGCAATCACAGCTTGTGCGGCAAGTCCATCGCAGTGACAGGGAGCGTAGCCGAGCCGCTTTCCGTCGCGGCAAATTGCTCTATGTTGAGCGGCGGATGGGTGCCGTGCGCGGCAGCAGCAACAGGAGGGACCGATGCTGAAAGAATTCCAGGAGTTCATCTCCAAGGGCAATGTGATGGACCTCGCCGTCGGCGTGATCATCGGCGGTGCCTTCGCCCTGATCGTCAACTCGCTGGTCGGCGACATCATCATGCCGATCGTCGGTGCGATCTTCGGCGGCTTCGACTTCTCCAACTACTTCGTGCCGCTGTCTTCTACCGTGACCGCCGAATCGCTGGAGGAAGCCAAGAAGCAGGGCGCGGTGTTCGCTTACGGCAACTTCCTGACGGTGGTGATCAATTTCCTGATCCTCGCCTGGATCATCTTTCTGATGGTCAAGGGCGTGAATACCTTGCGCCGCAATCTGGAGAAGCAGAAGGCGGCCGCACCCGCCGCTCCGCCTCCCGCCGACATCCAGCTTCTGACCGAGATCCGCGACCTCCTGGCGAAGAAGTAGTCCAGTTCGGCCGCGCTCGGACGAGACCCTCGCCGCTCCGCCGGCGGGGGTTTTTTTGCGGCGCGAGGCGGGCTAAGACAACGTCTTCTCGACAGTGAAGGGATCTCTATGAGCCTGATCGACAACGTTCGCGCGGAAGCCCGGCTTGCGCCGGTGAGTGGCATCGAGGCCATCGTCAATTATGGCCGCGGCCGCGAGGGGCTGATCCCGATGTGGGCGGGCGAAGGGGACCTGCCGACGCCGTCCTTTATCAGCCGCGCGGCCCAGCAGAGCCTGGAGCGGGGCGAGACGTTTTATACCTGGCAGGGCGGCATACCCGACCTGCGCGAGGCGCTTGCCCGCTACCACCGCCGCCATTTCGGCCGCGACTTCTCCGCCGAAGAATTCATCGTCACGGTTGGCGGCATGCAGGCCATCACGCTCGCGCTGGAGACGACGGTCGGCGGCGGCGACGAGATCATCTATCTGACGCCGGCCTGGCCGAACCTGGCGGCGGCCGCCGCCGTGAACGGTGGCGTGCCGGTTGCCGTCCCACTCGACGAGTCGAGCAATGGCTGGGTCTGCGACGTAGAGCGCGTGGCGGCGGCGGTGACGCCACGCACGCGTGCCATCTTCGTCAACAGCCCCTCGAACCCGACCGGATGGACGGCCGACCGCGAAACGCTTGTCGCCCTGCTCGATCTCGCTCGCCGCGAGAACCTCTGGATCATCGCCGACGAAATCTACGCACTTTTCCATTTCGGCGGGCGCCGGGCTCCGTCCTTCATGGACATCATGGAGCCCGATGACCGGGTCTTGTTCGTCAACACCTTCTCCAAGAACTGGGCGATGACGGGCTGGCGGGTCGGCTGGCTGCGGTGCCATCCCTCGCTAGGTCGGATGTATGAGAACCTGATCCAATATTCCAGTTCGGGAGTCGCGGAGTTCATGCAGCGCGGGGCGATCGCCGCGCTCGACGAAGGCGACGGCTTTCTGGCGGAGCAGGTGGCGCGCGCGCAAAAGGCGCGCGACATCGTCTGCACGGCGCTTTCGCGCACCGGCCGCGCGCGTTTCAGCGTTCCGGCGGGCGCGTTCTATCTGTTCTTTTCGGTCGAGGGCATGAACGACGCGATGCAGGCGGCCAAGGACATCATCGACAAGGTCGCGGTCGGGCTTGCGCCGGGCACCGCATTCGGGCCGGGCGGCGAGGGTCACCTTCGCCTGTGCTTCCACCGGCGTCTCGATCAGGTCGAGGAAGCGTCGGACCGCCTGGCGCGATGGATGTCGGCGCTCTGAGCCGGCCTTGCGGCTGAGGAGATTGCGATGAGCGTGCTCGTCACCGGTGGAGCAGGCTATATTGGCAGTCACATGGTCTGGGAGCTGCTCGACGCCGGCGAACGGGTTGTCGTGCTCGATCGGCTGTCGACGGGTTTCGAGTGGGCGGTCGCTCCTGAGGCAACGCTGGTACGCGGTGACGTCGGCGATCGCGAACTCGTCGAGCGCATCGTCGCAGAACATTCGGTCGACGCCATCATCCATTTCGCCGGTTCCATCGTCGTCCCCGAATCGATCGCCGAGCCGCTGACCTACTACGAAAACAACACCTGCAAGACGCGGAACCTGATCGAGGCCGCGGTTCGGAGCGGCGTGCGCAATTTCATCTTTTCGTCAACCGCCGCCGTCTACGGCGCGGCTGGCCTGGAACCCGTGCGGGAAGATGCCCGGCTGGCGCCGGAATCGCCCTACGGCCTGTCGAAGCTGATGAGCGAATGGATGCTGCGCGATGCCGCCGCGGCCCACGATCTGCGCTATACGGCCCTGCGCTACTTCAACGTCGCCGGCGCCGATCCCAAAGGGCGTACCGGCCAGTCGACGCCGGGCGCGACGCATCTAATCAAGGTATCGTGCGAAGCCGCGCTGGGAAAACGCCCCTTCATGCAGGTCTACGGCACCGACTATGCGACGCCGGACGGCACCTGTGTGCGCGACTACATCCACGTTTGCGATCTGGTGGCCGCACATCGGCTGGCGCTTCAGCGGCTGCGGGAGGGCGGGGGGAACCTGATAGCCAATTGCGGCTACGGCCACGGTTATTCGGTGTTGCAGGTCATCGACAGCGTCCGGCGCGTGCATGGCGCCGCGTTCGAAGTGCGCATGGCCGGGCGACGTCCCGGCGATGCGGAGTCCGTCGTCGCCGATTCCGCGCTGGCGCGCCGCGAGCTGGGATGGCAGCCCGCACATGACGATCTCGATGGGATCGTCAACGATGCGCTCGCTTGGGAAGCCGCCCTGGCGCGCCGAAACACCTACTGATCGCGAAGGCGGCCAGACGCCGCCGGTTGGTTCGCAGGGCTTAACCGACCATGGCGCGAGCAGACTTGCGCGCGACCCGGCGGATTTCCGAGCGGCGGATTCCTACATCCGCGAGATCGCGATCGCTGCGGCGGTTGAGCTCGTCGACGGTCTGGAGGTAGGTCGTCCAAAGGCGGAACGTGTCGCGGAGGTTCATGGCTTATCCCCTTGTTCTTCCATTCCTCCACGATGGAAAGGTAAGCGATACTGACACAAATTGAAGATCCGATGCTGCATAGCAGCAATGCAATTTGTGCTACGCAACAAAGAAGGGCGGTGAAATGCGGGGGCTTGCCTAGGATTGCCGCGCAGCACCGACCGATGACAGCAGATCCGCCAGCAGCGTCTCGCGCTCCTCGTCGGTGAAGACGTCCATGTCGAACAGTTTCATGCTGCGCAGCCCTTCGAGCGCGGCAAAGACGATCAGCAGGTTGGATGCGCCGGGAGATGCGCTCTTTAGCCGGTCCAGCAATCGGCGCTTGAGCGATTTGATGGGCAGGAGGAAGTCCGGATCCTCTGCCATCACCGCCAGCAGCCCGGCGGCGGACGGCACGGTTTCGCTGCATTCCTTGGCCGACAGGGCGACATGAGCGGCGAGCAGGCTGCCCTGGCCCTGCATCGCCTGGTCGAGCTGCGCCTCGTAGGTTGTCACATAGTCCTGCACCAGCGCCTGCATGAGCTTGGCCTTGGTAGGGAAGTTGTAGAGGAGCCCGCCCTTGGACACGCCAGCGCGGTAGGCGACGGCATCCAGCGACAGATTTCCGGGGCCGACTTCCCTTGCCACCTCGGCCGCTGCGGCCAATATTTTGTCACGCGAATGCGGTCGGCCGGCGGCCATGGCGCTCTCCTTTATGATACCGCTCGCTATAGTGGGAATTGACATTACCGTCCAGACGGTACAGTAATTGCGCCCCATATTTGCTGCAACGCAAAAACTCGTGCGGGCCAGGCTCCGCAGATCAGGGACCGGTTCGTGATCAAGCGCTTCATCATCGCCTTCGTTCTGCTCGTGCTCGTCTGCGGCGGCATCGTCGGGTTCAACATGTTCCGCGACCGCGCCATCCAGCAGTATTTCGCGTCGATGCCCATGCCGACGACGACCGTCTCCGCCACAAAGGTGGAGCCTGCGACCTGGACGCCGTCCATCGAGGCCATCGGCACGGTCGGAGCGTCGCGCGGCGTCGACCTCACGGTCGAAACCGCCGGCGTGGTCAAGAAGATCGAGTTCGAGGCCAACCAGAAGGTCAGGCAGGGCGAGGTTCTGGTTCAGCTCGACGACGCTGTCGAGCGCGCCGACGTCGAGGCTCAGAAAGCGCAGGCCGCGATCGGCGCGCAGACGCTTGAGCGGGCGCAGGCGCTTCAGCGCCGCGGCGTCGGCAGCGACGCCAATCTGGACGCGGCGCGCGCGGTCTCCAACAACTCCTCCGCACAGGTCGCCAAACTGGAGGCCGTGCTGGAACAGAAGCAGCTTCGCGCTCCGTTTTCGGGTACCATGGGCATCCCGCGGATCGACGCCGGCCAATATGTGACGCCGGGCGTAACCGTGGCGACACTGCAGGACCTGGAGACGATGCGGGCCGACTTTTCCGTTCCGGAACAGCGCCTCGGAGACCTGCGCATCGGCCAGCCGGTGGAGTTCGGGCTCAGCGGCGATCGCTTCGAATTCCATGGAACCATCACCGGCATCGAGCCGAAGGTCGATCCCACAAGCCGGCTGGTCGCCGTACGGGCCGAGATCGTGGATGCCGGCGGCAGGCTGAGCCCCGGCCAGTTCGTGCAGGTGCGGGTCCAGTTGCCGCCGGAGGACGGCGTCCTCGCCGTTCCGCAGACCGCGCTGGTGGCCAGCCTCTACGGCGACTACGTCTATGTCGTGCGGTCGGCCGACGCTCCCGCGGCGGGCGCCTCGGAGGCAACTCCGTCGCAGGCCGGTGACGCTGCAGGCGCGCCTGTGGCAGGACAGAAGTTGGTGGCGCGCCAGGTCTTCGTAAAGCCCGGCCGCCGCGACGGCGGACGCGTCGAGATCACCGAGGGGCTTTCCGGCGGCGACGAGGTGGTTACTGCCGGCCAGAACCGCCTGATCAACGGCGGTCCGGTCGCCGTCGACAATTCCGTCGTGCCGCAGACGTCGTCGGGCGCGCAGGCGAGCAACCCATGAGCATTTCGGACATCTTCATCCGGCGGCCTGTGCTGACGACCGTCGTCGCCTTCATGATCCTGCTGCTGGGGTTGCAGGGCCTGTTCAACCTCTCGGTGCGCCAGTATCCCGAGGTCGAGGAGACCGTGATCACCGTTACCACGGTGTATCCGGGCGCCAGCGCCGATCTCATCCAGGGCTTCATCACCGCGCCCATCGCCGCGGCAGCCGCGACCACGGAAAACATCGACTACGTTTCCTCGCAAAGCCGCCCCTCGACCAGCATTGTCACTGTCAAGATGCAGCTCGGCTCGAACCCCGACGTGGCGCTCACGGAGGTTATGTCGAAGGTGCAGCAGGTCCGCAGCCAGCTGCCTAGCGACGCCGAGGATCCGACGATCGTAAAGGGCACGGGCCAGCAGTTCGCCATCATGTATCTGGCGATGCAGAACCCGAACATGACGTCGGAGCAACTGACCGAGTACATCGAACGGGTCATCCGCCCGCGCATGTCCACTATCGAGGGCGTCGCCGAGGTCCAGGTTTTGGGCGCGGCCAACTATTCCATGCGCGTCTGGATCGATCCCGTGAAGCTCGCCGCGCGCGGCATTACCGCGGCGGAGGTGCTGGCGGCCATCAACAATTCGAACTTCCTGTCGGCGCCGGGCAAGACGGAGAACGATTTCGTCTCCTACTCGATCACCGTGCAGTCGACGCTGCAGACGCCGGAGGCGTTCGCCGCACTGCCGCTGAAGTCCGACGGCGGCGACATCGTGCGCCTGCGCGACGTGGCGCGCGTCGAACTGGCGGCCGAGAGCACCGACACGATCGTCAACTTCAACGGCGAGCCGGGAACCTTCATCGGCATCTTCCCGACGCCTTCGGCCAACCCGCTGACCACGGCTTCCGCCGTCATCAAGGAACTTCCGGCGATACAGTCGAGCCTGCCGGACGGCATGACCATCACCATGGTCTACGATTCGACCGAGACCATCAGCGCGTCGATCGAGGAAGTGTTCAAGACCATCGCCGAGGCAGTGGCCATCGTAGTGGTCGTGATCCTGCTGTTCCTCGGCTCCTTCCGCTCTGTGCTGATGCCGATCGTGACGATACCGCTGTCGCTGATCGGCGTGTGCTTCTTCCTGTTCCTGCTGGGCTATTCCATCAACCTGCTCTCGCTGCTCGCCATGGTGCTGGCGATCGGCCTGGTGGTGGACGACGCGATCGTGGTGGTGGAGAACATCCACCGCCACATCGAGGAAGGGCTGTCTCCCAAACAGGCCGCCT
This sequence comes from Rhizobiaceae bacterium, assembly GCA_016793565.1. GTDB lineage: Bacteria > Pseudomonadota > Alphaproteobacteria > Rhizobiales > Rhizobiaceae > JAEUMA01. The sequence continues at coordinate 2,540 of JAEUMA010000694.1, read as the reverse complement.
ATACGGGCATGCGCGAGATCACCGGCCCGGTCATCGCCATGACGGTGACGTTGGCGGCCGTCTTCGCGCCGCTGGCCTTCACCGGCGGCCTGACCGGCTCGCTGTTCCGCGAGTTTGCGCTGACGCTGGCCGGCGCCGTCGTGATCTCAGGCTTCGTCGCGCTGACGGTTACGCCGATGATGGCTGCGCGGATCCTGAAATCCGGCGAACCGAGCCGCTTTCAGGCCTTCGTCGACCGCAGCTTTGAGCGGGTGGCCAACCGCTACGAACGGCTGGTGGCCGGTTCGCTAACGTACCGCCCGGTAACGCTGATGGTCGTGGCGGCGCTGATGGGCGTCACCGGCTTCATGTTCATGAAGACGTCGAGCGAGCTGGCACCGGAAGAGGACGCAGGCGCGCTGTTCTCCCTGATCACCGCGCCGCGCTACGCGACGACTGAATACACCTCGCTCTATGCCAGCCAGATCCGCGACCTTACCAAGGATCTCCCGGAATTGCGTGCCAACTTCTCGATCGTCGGCATGGGCGGGCAGACCAACAGCGGCTTCTCGGTGTGGGCCTTCAAGGACTGGGCCGACCGCGACCGCTCGCAGAAGGAGATCCAGGCCGACATCCAGGGGCGGCTCGCCAAGGTGGCAGGCGTCCAGGCGCTGGTCTTCGCGCCGCCGTCGCTGCCGGGTGCCGGTGGCGGCTTGCCGATCTCGGTTGTCATCCAGTCGACCGGCGATCCCAGCCTCGTCTACGAAGTGGCCGAGGAGATCCGCCAGAAGGCGCAGGCTTCCGGGCGCTTCATCATCGTGCAGAACTCGCTCGCCTTCGACGCGCCGCAGGTCACCGTGACCATCGATCGCGACCGGGCCGCCGCGCTCGGGCTTCCCATCCGCGACATCGGATCGACGCTCAGCCTGCTCGTCGGCGGCGGTTCGGTGGCGCAGTTCGATCGCGATTCCAACAGCTACGACATCATCATGCAGGTGCCGCAGGAGTATCGCGACAATCCCGCCAAGCTCGGCGAGTTCTTCGTGCGCTCGGTAAACGGCGAGATGGTGCCGCTGTCGGCGGTGGTCTCGATCAACACCAACGCGTCGCCGGCTTCGATCGAGCAGTTCAACCAGTTGAATGCCGCTACCATCTCCGCCCTGCCGGTGCCGGGCGTGACGACGGGGGACGGCCTCGCCACCATCGAGGAAATCGCCGGCCCCTTGCTGCCCGCAGGCTTCTTCATCGACTATTCCGGGCAGTCGCGGCTGGAGAAGGAGCAGGGCAACACGATCGCCATTGCTTTCGGCCTGGCGGTCATCGTGATCTATCTCGTGCTGGCGGCGCAGTTCGAGAGCTTCCGCGATCCGTTCATCATCATGATGTCGGTGCCGCTTTCGATCTTCGGGGCCATCGTTCCGCTCAACCTCGGCCTCGGCACGCTCAACATCTATACGCAGGTCGGCCTGATCACGCTGATCGGCCTGATCACCAAGCACGGCATTCTTCTGGTTGAGTTCGCCAACCAGCAACGCGAACAGCACGGCCTTTCGCGCAAGGACGCCATCGTCGCGTCGGCCAAGGTGCGCCTGCGCCCGATCCTGATGACCACGGCGGCCATGGCGCTCGGCGTCGTGCCGCTGATCATCGCCTCCGGAGCGGGAGCCGCCGCGCGCTACTCGATGGGGTTGGTGATTTTCTCCGGCGTGCTGGTCGGCACGATATTCACGCTTTTCGTGGTGCCGATGTTCTACACGCTGATCGCGCGCAAGGAACTTCCGGAGCCGGAAGAGCTGCCACTCGCCTCGACCGGGGCCGCGCCGGCGCATCGCTGACCGGCACGGTCGGTCAGTCGTCGTTGGCGGCGGTGAGGTTTTCCGGACGGATGCCTTGCTGGACCCGTGCAGGGCCGGCCAGCCGCAAGCCAGGCCCGCCCTCGTCGTCTGCGTCGATGAAGGCGATGCCCGCTTGCTCCAGCGCCTGCCGCAGAGGCCCGGCCGGCCCGTGGCGATTGTCGCCGACCGGCCCGTCGCTGGATTCCAGCGAGGCGATCGTCGGCGCGGCGACGCCGGACAGCTTGGCCAGTTCGTCGACGGAAAGCCTGAGCATGGCGCGGGCCGCCCTGATCTGCTCCGATGTCAGATAATCCTCCACGCCGGCAACCTCCATTTTGTCGCTTTCGGGCATAGATGGTGGCGCGCACCGCCGCAAGGTTGGCCCCTCATCAATGCGCCGGCGCCAAAAAGGCTGCTGCCCTCTTGCGCAATTCCGCGCGGCCCATACCAATGGGCAATGCGCACTTTTTTCAGCGAAGATCACCGTCTCCACTTTCCGCAGGCCGAGCTGTTCGGCGGCCAGTTCGTGACACCCTTCGAGCGTCCCTCCCGGGTCGAATACGTCCTGCGGCGGCTGAAGGAGCGCGGGATGACGGACGTCGTTGCGCCGGGCGCGATCGATTTCACGCCGGTGCGCCAGCTCCACGATCCCGGCTTTCTGGAATTTCTCGAGACCGCTTGGGCTGAATGGAAGGCTGCCGGTTTCGCCGGCGAGATCATCGCCAC
>JAEUMA010000664.1 GCA_016793565.1 Rhizobiaceae bacterium | reverse complement strand
CTGGCGACGAAGGCCACCATGGCGGCGACCTCCTCGGCCAGGCCATAGCGGCCGAGCGGGATCTTGGCGATCAACCTTTCCCGCTCGAACGCGTCCGCATCCGACATGCCGCCTTCGATCGCGGTTGGGGCGACGCAGTTGACGAGCACGCCGCTGCCGGCCACCTCCAGCGCCAGCACCCGCGTGAGCGCGGCCAGCGCGGCCTTGCTGGCGGCATAGGCCCCCGATCTGGGCGGCGCCTCGCGGCCGCGCAGAGAGCCGATGTTGACGATGCGGCCGTAGCCTTGGGAAAGCATCTGCGGCATGACGGCCCTTGAGACCAGAAACGCGCCTGTCAGGTTGACGTCGAGGACGTGTCGCCATTCGGCCACCGGTGTGTCGACGATGTCGGCGTCGGCCGCCGCGATACCGGCGTTGTTGACCAGGATGTCGATCCTGCCGAACGCATCCATCGTCGCGGCGACGGCGTCGGCCACCGATACCTCGTCGGTGACGTCGCAGGAGACGTAGATATCGGATGCGTCGCCGGTCGGCGATCGGTCGAAATTGCCGACCCGTGCACCCGAGTCGCGCATGCGTGAAACGATCGACCGACCCAGTCCGCCCGAGCCACCGGTCACGACAGCACAACGCCCGGAAAGGTCGATCTGGTTCACGTCATCGAACCCGAAATCCGCAGGCTAAATAAATAACCGTTTGTTTGATAACTTGACATCGAGAGCGCTGTCAATCAGAAGCGGAAGGTAGATCGGAACAGCCATTTCCATGCGGTCGGAAACCGAGCAGCAGCCGAACTCGGCCACCAAGCCCCAGCGCGTTCCGGCGCAGACGCGCGATGCCGAGCGCACGAAGGCGGCGGTGCTGGCCGCCGCGACCAGGGAGTTCGCAGACCACGGCTTCGGCGGAGCGCGCATCGAGCTGGTCGCCAAGCGGGCGAAGGTCAACAAGCAGCTCATCTACTACTACTTCGGCAGCAAGGAAGCGCTCTACGTCGCCGTGCTGGAGGAGACCTATGCGCGGTTGCGGGCGTCGGAGGCGGCGCTCGACGTCGACGCGCTGGATCCTGTCCAGGGCATCACCGAGCTGGCACTCTTCAACTGGCGATACCACTGCCAGCATCCCGAGCTGATCAGCATCGTGCGGACGGAAAATCTCCACAAGGCGAAGTTCCTCAAACGGTCCGAGCGGGTGCGCAGCCTCAATTCGCCGCTGATCGCGACGCTGGAGGCGCTCCTGCGGCGCGGAGTGGAACAGGGTGTCTTTCGCGCCGACGTCGATGCCGTCCAGACCTACATGACGATCGCCGCGCTGAGCTTCTACTACCTTTCCAACCAGTGGACGCTGCGGGTCCACTTCAATCTCAGGCCGCCGGAGAAGGACGTGCTCGACGCCTGGGGCAGCCATATCGTGCAGGTCGTGCTTGCCTCGCTCCGACCGGGCGCGGGGGCATCGAAGACCGGAGGAGATGATCATGAAGTTCGTACGCTACGGTGAGCGCGGGCGCGAGCGGCCCGGCGTGCTGGACGGCGCGGGCGGCATCCGCGACCTGTCCGCCCATGTCGACGACATAGCGGGCCCGGTGCTGGGAACGGCGCAGATGCAACGTTTGCACGCTCTCGATGTCGAAGCCTTGCCCAAAGTATCCGGCGAGCCGCGCCTGGGCCCTTGCGTCGGCCATGTCGGTAACTTCATCGCGGTCGGGCTGAACTATGCCGACCACGCCGCCGAGGGTGGCGATCCGATCCCGCCGGAACCCATCCTGTTCAACAAGGCGCGCTCCTCGGTCAGCGGCCCCAACGACGACGTGATCCAGCCCCGCGGTTCGACCAAGCTCGACTGGGAGGTCGAACTCGCAATCGTCATCGGCGAGCGCCTGAGCTACGCCCACGAAGACGAGGGCTGGAACGGGATCGCCGGCTTCTGCATCTGCCATGACGTATCGGAACGCGCCTTCCAGCTCGAGCGCGGAGGCACCTGGTCCAAAGGTAAGGGCTGCCCCACCTTCGGCCCGCTAGGCCCGTGGCTGGTCACGCCGGACGAGATCGCCGACGTGCAGAAACTGGCTATCTGGCTGGAGCTGAACGGCAAGCGGGTGCAGAACGGCAACACGTCCAACATGATCTTTCCGGTCCGACACATTGTGTCCTACATCTCGCAATTCATGGTGCTGGAGCCTGGCGACGTCATCACCACGGGCACGCCTGCGGGCGTTGGAGCCGGCATGAATCCCGAAAGATATCTCCAGCCCGGA
>JAEUMA010000658.1 GCA_016793565.1 Rhizobiaceae bacterium | reverse complement strand
CGGAACGGGCCGCCGCGATGGCGTCCGAACGGGCCGCCGCGCCCTCCGCCGCCCCCGAAGGGGGAGTCGCCGCGCGGACCCATGGTCCTCCAGCAGTCGCGCTCATGATCGCCATGCCTGAAACGATGAAACATCCATTTTCCTTTCTCAGATATATCGTTCATACGACATATCTATAGAACGATATATCTTTTGCAAGTGGCCCATCGAGATTTCTCGCCGCGAACCGGAACCGCGCCGCCGGCTGCGAGCGAAGGTGCCGGCAAAGGAAAGGCCGGCGAAGTGCCCTTCGCCGGCCGCTTTCCGCACTTTTCGATGCTAGGTCAGTCGCTCATCGGCTCGGCTCAGCGCGGGCCGTCCAGCGCGCTCGCCAGCCGCACCAGCGACAGAAACTCCGCCCGGTAGCCATATGGATCCGTGCCGCGCGCCGCCGAGGCGATCGCGCTGATACGGTCCCAATCCAGGTCGGCAACCTGGCTGGCGCGGCGCAGCTTCTGGCCGAAGGCCGCCACGGCCACCGAAAAACGCTGGTCGGTGCCTGCGCCGTCGAAGCTCGCGACCTCGTTCGCCGGGCCCACCGGCTGCGTGATCAGCTTGGAAACGTCCTCGTCAGGCAGTTTGTAGCGGATCTTCACGAAGGCATATTCGTCGCCGTGAGCAACCCCGCCATTGGCGGTCGAGGCCTCGCCGTAGCGCAGGTCGTCGACCATCTGCGCCGGGCTGCCTTTCGGCGTGATCTCGTAGATCGCGGTCACCGAATGGCCCGAGCCGATCTCGCCGGCATCGACCTTGTCGTTGTTGAAGTCCTCGCGCGCCAGCGCCCGCGTCTCGTAGCCGATCAGTCTGTATTCAGCGACGGTCGCTGGGTTGAACTCGACCTGGATTTTCACATCCTTGGCGATCGGGAAAAGCGTCGAGCGCGAATCCTCCACCAGCACCTTTTCCGCTTCCGCCAGCGTGTCGATGTAGGCGGCCGTGCCGTTACCGTTCTGCGCGATCTCCTGCATCATCTGGTCGTTGAGGTTGCCGCGCCCGAAACCGAAGACCGACAAGAACACGCCGGTCTTGCGCTTTTCCTCGATCAGCCGCTTCAGGTCGTCGTCGTCGGTCTGGCCGACGTTGAAGTCGCCGTCGGTGGCGAGCATCACGCGGTTGATGCCGTCCTTGACGAAGGAGTTTTGCGCCAGCCGGTAGGCCTCGCGGATGCCCGCCTCGCCCGCCGTCGAGCCGCCCGGCGTCAGCGAATCGATCGCCGCCAGGATCTTTCCCTTGTCGGAGGCCTTGGTCGGCTCCAGCACCGTGCCCGCATCCCCCGCATAGGTCACGATCGACACCGTGTCGTCCGGGCCGAGCGTGTTGACCAGCAGGCGGAAGGCCGAGCGCAGCAGCGGCAGCTTGTCGGGTTCGTCCATCGAACCGGACACGTCGATCAAAAACACAAGGTTGGCGCGCGGCAGGCTCGCCTGCGGCAGGTCGAACCCCTTGATGGCGACATGCATCAGCTTGGTCTCACCGTTCCACGGCGTCGGCATCACCGTCACCGTCGTGTTGAACGGCTCCGCCGCCTCCTGCGGCCCCTTCCAGTCGTACGGAAAATAGTTGACCAGTTCCTCGACGCGCACCGTGTCGGGGTCGGGCAGCACACCCTCCTTCAGCGAACGGCGGACATAGGAATAGGACGCGGTGTCGACGTCGATCGAAAAGGTCGAGACCGGGTTCTCCTGCGTCGACTTCACCGGGTTGGTGTCGAACTGCTCGACCCGGTCGCGATTCTCCTCCTGCGGCATCGGCATGTCGGAGGGCGCGACCATGCCCTCGGCGGTTGCCGATGGGGCGACCGCGACCGAACGTCCGGCTACCTTTGACCGCGCGCTGGTTCCGGCGCCAAGCAGCGCCGGGGCGGGTTGGGCTGCCACCACCGATTCCGCGGGCGCGGGCGGCGGCGCCGGCATGCTGGCCGGTGCGGTCTCGGAGTCCGCGTCGGCGCGGGCGAGCGCGTCCTGCATCACCTCTTCGCGCTTCGGCGCGGCCGGCTTCTCGGCGGCCTTCAGCTTCTTCAGCATCGGCTCGGGCAGCGCGTCGAGTTCGGTCGGCGCCTTCGCGTCCTTGTCGAAGCCGAGCGGCAGCGCCGGCACCTGCCCCTGCATCAGATGAAACGCCAGGTACCCCGCGACCGGCAGCGCCACCAATCCGGCCATGGCCGGCGCGGCATACATCTTCTTGTGCATGATTGCTCTCCACAGGCTTGATGCCTGCAGAGTGAGACGCCGGCCTTTTGGCGTTCCTTGGGGAGCCGCGGAAGTTTTTTCATCGAAGGCGGCCATGGCAGCGGCCACGGCAGCTTCACGCGCCTGCCTGCGTGGCGGCGGCACGGGCGAATGGCCCAGCCCTTCGAGATCAAGATCGTCGTCCATATCAGTCTTCCCCGGCCAGAAGCATGCGCTTCAGCCGTTTCCTTGCTTCGTGGACGTGCCAGGACACGGTCGCCTCGGCGAGGCCCATAACGTCGGCGACGGCCGCGTGGCCCAGTCCCTCGCCATAGACCAGCGTCACCGCCTCGCGCTGCTTGTCGGGCAGCCGGCGCACGGCGGCCCACAGTTCGTCGGCCTTTTCCTCCTCCTGCCGCTCGGCCATCGGCTCGGCCGTCGCCGGCGAAACCAGCGCATGGACACCGAAGGCGTCGATCCTCGCGCTCTCGCGGCGCGACGAACGCGAAAAGTCGCGCGCGGCGCTGAACACCACCGCGTAGAGCCAGGTGGTGAAGGCGGCGCCGCCCCGATAGCTGCGGATAGTCCTGCCGAGCCGCACGCAGACATCCTGCGTGATGTCCTCGGCGTCCGTCCGGTTGCCCGCCCAGCGGTAGGCGACCCGGTGGATGAAATCGTAATGCCGCTCGACCAGCATGCCGAAGGCATCCCGGTCGCCGTCGCGCGCACGCCCGATCAAAAGCTCATCCGGCACTTCAGCGGTATCGGCCAGCATCGCGCCCATTACCCTTGAGACGCTCCGATCCGGGCATTCCTTGGGTTGCTTGCGAAAAAAATGCGACGCCGATCAGTTCGGCGTCGGCAGACCGAGCCTTGCCTCAGCCAAGCGTCTCACGGAAGAATGTCTCAAGACGCGACCAATGCCGTCCGGCGCCGGCCGCGTCGAACACGTTGGAATCCGGCACGCACCAGCCATGCTGCAGGCCGACATAATTTTCCATGACGAAGTCGACCTCCGCCGTGCGCAGCGCGCTCTCCAGCCTCGCCGATTGTTCCGGCGGAAAGGACCGGTCGATCCCCGCGGATCCGACATAGACCCGCGCCTTGATGTCGCCGACCCTGAGATGCGGACTGTCGGCGGCGTCGCTTGCGAGGTTGCCGCCGTGGAAGCTCGCGGCGGCAACGACCCGCCCAGGAAAGCTTGCCGCCGCGTTGAGCGCGCGCGCCCCGCCCATGCAGTAACCGACCGTACCGATCGGGCCCGTCGCGCCCTGGTCAGCGAGCGCCTGCAGAAAGGCCGTGCTATCGCGGATGGTCATCTCCTGGGTTGTGCGGCCGATCAGACTGCGAAGCGCAGTGGCCGTCTCGGCATTCGCGAAAGCGGTCTTGGCGTCGAACGGCCCATAGGGTGCTTCGCGGTAGAACAGGTCAGGCACCAGCACGTGATAACCAAAGGCGGCCATTCGCGCCGCCATTTCGTCCAGCGCTGGACGCGGGCCGAAGGCATCCATGTAGAGAATGACGCCCGCCTGCCGGGTTTCCGGCCGAGCGGATTTCGTACCGGGACTGAAGAGGTCGGCCGCGGCCTTACCGTCGGCGGTGGCGATCTCTATGGCTCGCTTGCTCATGCCGTACTCCTGTCCCGCTGCGCATCAATATGCCGGTCTGCGCCAGGGTCAACGCCCATCCGCGAGCCCGGCGAAGGCGGCCATGTGAAAGGCCTGCACCTCGACGGGATAGCGGTAGGCGACGCCATAGGGACAGACGTTTCGGTCGAGGCAGCCGGTATCGCGACAGACTCCGCCGGCCGCCCCGCGCACATGCGCGAGACAGTCGTTGTAGGCGAATCCTCCACCGGCATGCGCATCGACGGGGCAAGCTTTCATGCAGGGTTTTTCTGCACATGCATCGCAAAGGTGACTCACCTCACGAGGTTCCGGAATCAAAACTTCAGCATCGAACAGCAGCGCGCCGCGATAGGCATGCCACAGCCCGTATTCCGGATGCATGAGGATGCCGAGCGGCGATGGCCGCAACCCCTCGGCCCGGATCGCCCATTGTTGGAACGGCAGATATGGCCTGTCCGACGGCGAGACGGCGCTGGCCCCGAACTTTTCCGCCACGCCGCCGATGACCTCGCGCGCCCAGGTATCGAGAGGATTCTTCGGTCGCCCCGGTCGCGCCGACAGCCATTGCTGGAAATGGGGCCACGGCGCCGCCCCCGCCTGCCCCACCAGCAGAACCGATTTCGTGGGCCTGCCGAACGGTCCGGCCGGAGCCTGCTCGCCGTCGGAGAAAACAAATCCGCCGCGCAGGATCAGGCCATGGGCGGACAGGTTTTTTGCGATTTCCGTCGGTTCGGTCACTGGAGCAATATTCGCGGGCCGCTGCGCTCGCCGCAAGCGCCGCATTCTCCCCCTGTGATGGGGAGAAAAACGCCACCCCTACCCCGGCTGCTTGAAGGCGCTGCGCCAGACTTCCTTGTGGATGATGTCGGCCACTTTAGCCCGGCCTGAATCGGGCTCCCTTCACGTGAAGGCGTCGGGCATCGAGGCCTTCTTCTTGGCCATGAATTCCTTCAGCGCCTCGTCGATGCCCGGATCGATAGCCGGCGCCTCGTAAGAATCCAGCCACCGGCGGACGAGTTCGTTGGCGCGCTGCGAGGCGGTCTTCTCGCCCTCCGCCAGCCACTGCTCGTAGGAATTGTTGTCGGCGATCGAGGACCGGTAGAAGGCGGTCTGGAAATTCGCCTGCGTATGGTCGCAGCCGAGATAGTGGCTGCCCGGACCGACCTGCCGGATGGCGTCCATCGCCTGGCCGTTTTCGGACAGGTCGACGCCCTCGGCGAATTTTTGCTGCATGCCGAGCTGGTCGACGTCCATCATGAATTTTTCGTAGCAGGAGGCGAGCCCGCCCTCGAGCCAGCCGGCCGAATGCAGCACGAAGTTGGTGCCGGCGAGAATGGTCGAGTTCAGCGTGTTGGCGCTCTCATAAGCCGCCTGCGCGTCGGGAATTTTCGAGGCGCAGAGCGATCCGCCGGTGCGGAACGGCAGGCCGAGCCGCCTCGCGAGCTGCGCTGCGCCGTAAGAAACCAGCGACGGTTCCGGCGTGCCGAAGGTGGGCGCGCCCGACTGCATCGAGATGGACGATGCAAAGGTGCCGAACAGCACAGGGGCGCCCGGCCGGATAAGCTGAGTCAGCGAGGCTCCGGCCAGCACTTCGGCCAGCACCTGCGTCAGCGTGCCGGCGACCGTCACCGGGCTCATGGCGCCGGCAAGGATGAACGGCGTGACGATGCAGGCCTGGTTGTTGCGTGCATAGACCTTCAGCGCGCCGAGCATGGTCTCGTCGAACACCATCGGCGAGTTGGCGTTGATCAGCGAGGTCAGCACCGTGTTGTTGTCGACGAAATCGTCGCCGAAAACGATTTTTGCCATCGCCACCGTGTCCTCGGCGCGCTCGGGTGCCGTGACCGAGCCCATGAACGGTTTGTCGGAATAGCGGATGTGCGAATAGATCATGTCGAGGTGGCGCTTATTCACCGGCACGTCGACCGGCTCGCACACCGTGCCGCCCGAATGATGGATCGACGGCGCCATGTAGGCGAGCTTCACGAAATTGCGGAAATCCTCGATCGTGGCGTAGCGGCGCTTGCCGTCCAGGTCGCGCACGAAGGGCGGGCCGTAGACCGGCGCGAAAACGGTGGCATTGCCGCCGATCTGCACCGAGCGTTCCGGGTTGCGCGCATGCTGGATGTACTGCGACGGCGCCGTCTTCAGGATCGAGCGCGGCAATCCGCGCGGAAAATGCACGCGCTCGCCGCGAACGTCGGCTCCAGCCTGGCGAAACAGTTCCAGCGCCTCGGCATCGTCGCGGAACTCGATGCCGATTTCCTCCAGCACCGTGTCGGCGTTCTTCTCGATCAGCGCCAGGCCCTCTTCGTCGAGAACCTCGTAGACCTTGATCTTGCGCATAATGTAGCTCTGCTGGAGGCCCGGTCCGCCGCCCGAACGCGCTGCCCGCCGCGCCGCCGCGCCACCGCCGCGATCGCCTCGGCCTCGCCGTCCGCCACCCACATCCTGCTCGACCGCGACGTTCTCGCTCATGATCGCTCCCGCACGTAACAATTCCGGCACCGTAGCGCGCCCGCGGGGCAGATCCTAGTTCAGCACCGGCAGCGAACCGGCCCAGCAGCGCCAAGCCCTGTCGCAATGAAGACAAGATGGAGATGTCTCGGCCGGGTTGAGGCCGGCAACGGATACGAACACGAAACATCAGGCAAATCGCGGCGCCAGAACGCCACCAAGCCGGTCGCTTTCCTCTTGTCGGAAGTCGCAAATCGGCTATGGAGCTGGCCTGTGTCGCGCCTACATAGGCGACAGAATGACTGTCGCGCCGAATGATCGCCCGCGACCTGCTGGAGCCAAGCGATGTCCGACGACGAGATCATCCTTTCCGAACTCTCCGACGACGAACTCGTGCAGCAGATGCACGACGATCTCTATGACGGTCTCAAGGAAGAAATCGAGGAAGGCACCCACATCCTCCTCGAACGCGGCTGGGTGCCATACAAGGTTCTGACCGAGGCGCTCGTGGAAGGCATGCGCATCGTCGGCGAGGATTTCCGCGACGGCATCCTGTTCGTCCCGGAAGTGCTGCTGTCGGCAAACGCCATGAAGGCCGGCATGGCGATTCTGCGCCCGTTGCTCGCGGCGACCGGCGCGCCCAAGCAGGGCAAGCTCGTGATCGGCACGGTCAAGGGCGACATCCACGACATCGGCAAGAACCTCGTCGGCATGATGATGGAAGGCGCCGGCTTCGACGTGGTCGATCTCGGCATCAACAACCCGGTCGAAAAGTACCTGGCGGCCATCGAAGAGCATCAGCCGGACATTCTCGGCATGTCCGCGCTGCTCACCACGACCATGCCCTACATGAAGGTCGTCATCGACACGATGAAGGAAAAGGGCATTCGCGACGACTATGTCGTGCTCGTCGGCGGCGCCCCGCTCAACGAGGAATTCGGCAAGGCGGTCGGCGCAGATGCCTACTGCCGTGACGCCGCCGTGGCTGTCGAGACGGCCAAGGAATACATGAAGCGCAAGCACAACGTGCGCGCCTGACCGGCGCGCACGCCCTCGCTCTCTTTACCGAGACAGCTTACTCGACCGCGTTGGCTATGTTCTTGCCCGCCGCCTTCGTGGCGTCGACAGTGTTTGCTGCGTCCTTTCCGACGCCGCGTACGGTGTTAGCACAGCCGGTGGCTGCAAGAGCGCAGACAATCATGGCGGCGCACGCCAGACGGGACAGTGTCATAGACGGTTTCTCCCTCATCCTTTAGACTCCGGCCAACACGGCTGGGTCTGTCGGCAATAATGTCCAGAATGCGATCCGGTTCCATAGACGCCAAGCAAGTTACGCGCCCCGCCGCACAGGATCGCGTGCTGGTGATTGCTTGCGGAATGATCGCGCGCGAGGTGCTGGCCGTCAAGGCGATCAACGGCCTTGAACATCTTGACCTGATCTGTCTGCCGGCCGAGTTTCATTTCCACCCCGACCGCATCGCGCCAGCGATGGAAACGGCTATCCTCAAAGCCCGGCAGGACGGCTACTCGCACATCCTCGCCGGCTATGCCGATTGCGGCACAGGAGGCCTGCTGGACACCGTGCTGAAGCGGCACAGCGTGGACCGCATCGGCGGACCGCACTGCTTTGCCTTTTATCAGGGCCTTGAGGCTTTCGAGGCGTCGGGCGAGGCGGACATGCTCTGCTTCTACATGACCGACTTTCTCTGCCGGCAGTTCGATGCCTTCTTCGTGCGTCCTCTCGGCCTCGACCGCCACCCGGAACTCGCCGCGGACTATTTCCGCCACTACGAAAAACTCGTCTATCTCGCCCAGACGAACGATGCCTCGCTGGACGCGGTCGCCGAGACGGCGGCCACGATGCTCGGCCTCGCCTACGAGAAGCGATTTACCGGCTACGGCGACCTGACGACGGCTCTGGTCGCCGCCGCCGAGGGGCCGGCATCGCCGCGACCGGCATGACGAACATGGCCCGCAGTTCGGGAAAAATCCGACCGGCGCAAGCATGATCCGCCGCGCCAGCTACGATGCGATCGTCATCGGCAGCGGGCTCGGCGGCAGCAGCATGGCGTTCAAGCTGTCGGCTCAGGGCATGAACGTGCTCGTCGTCGAGCGCGGCGGCCATCTCGAAACCCCGCCCGTGCGGCCCGGCGAACCGATCGGCCGCTCCCGCACCGAGTTCGCGCCGGGCAACCGGCCCCTCTCCTTCGTCGGTGGGGCCACCAAGTTCTACGGCGCGGCCCTCTATCGGATGCGCGAAAGCGACTTCCGGGAGGTGCTTCACGAGGCCGGGCCGTCGCCTGCCTGGCCGATCACCTATGCCGATCTCGAACCGTTCTACTCCGAGGCGGAACGGCTCTTTCGCGTGCACGGTTCCACCGAGGGCGATCGGACCGCGCCTCCCCGATCGGCACCCTTGCCGCATCCACCGCTGCCGCACGATCCGCTGGTGGCGGAAATGGCCTCGCGCCTGGGCGCTTCGGGCACCGACGTGTCACCTATACCGCTCGCACTGGACTACGGTTCGCAGGGCAAATGCCGCCTTTGTTCCAAGTGCGACGGGTATGTCTGCCGGATCGACGCCAAGATGGATGCCGAAATCGCCGCCCTCCGGCCGGCGCTCGCCACCGGCCGCGTCGACCTCGCGACCTCGGCCGAATGCCTGCGCGTGCTGACCAGCCCTTGCGGGACCATGGCGACGGGCGCTTCCATCCGATGGGACAGCCAGGTGCTCGATGTTTCGTCGAACGTGGTGGTCGTCGCATGCGGCCTTCCTGGAACGGCGCTTCTGCTGCACCGCTCGCGCAACGACGCGCATGCGCAGGGTCTTGGAAACAACGGCGGTGCCCTCGGGCGCTATCTCGGCGGCCATCACTCCGGCCTCGTATTTCCGCTCATGGGCTGGAGGCCGATCGCGCCCGGGTACACCAAGACATTCGGCATCAACGCCTACTACGAGCCCACGGCGGACTGGCCCTATCCGACGGGACTGATACAGATGGCGGGCGATCTGCCGATATGGGACTGGCTTCCGCAACCGTTCCGTTCGGTCGCCGATGCCTTCGCGTCGCGCACACTCACCATGTTCTATATGACCGAGGCCATACCGACGCCGCAGTCCGGCCTGATCTTCCGGAACGATAGGCTCGCCGGCCGCACGCAGCCACCGCGCTCCGCACGAACCGTCGCCCGCCTGCGCCGCGCAACCATCTCGGCCTTGCGGGCCGCCGGCTACAGGTCGCTCGCGCCAAGAGGTTGCGCGCTCTGGCATGAGGTAGGCACGGCCCGCATGGGCGACGACCCCGCCAGTTCCGTCGTCGACCGCAACGGCATGGTGCATGGCATCCGCGGCCTCTACATCTCCGACGCCTCCGTCCTGCCGTCGGCGGGAGCCGTCAATACGGCGCTGACCATCATCGCCTTGGCTTTACGGACCGGCTCGGCCATTGTCGGCGCAACCGCGGACGTCGCGCGGGCGTCCGCACCGCCTTGTGACGGGGCGCCCCATTCGGAGAAACTGCCATGAAGGCGCTTCACCTTCCACTATCCGCCCTTGCCGTGACGCTTGCCTTCGGTGGCGCAACACCGGCTGCTCGCGCCGATGGCGAGGTTCAGAAACTCATTACGCCGGCCGACAAGGCGCGCCTCGATGCCTACGACGCGACCTTCGCCGCCGCACTGACTGAGGCACGCGCGAGCGGCAGCAAGGACGACGTGAAGGTGCTGGACGGCCTCGTCGATGCCGACAAGCTTTCCTTCTCCGGTTTCGACCTGACCGGCGACTGGCGATGCCGCACGATCAAGGCCGGCGGCCTCGCCTCGCTGGTGGTCTACGGCTGGTTCAAGTGCCGGGTCACTGACGATGGTTCCGGCTGGCGGCTGGAAAAGCTCAGCGGATCGCAGCGCACAACGGGCCGCTTCTACGACGACGGCGAAAGCCGTCTGATCTATCTCGGCAGCTTCTCGGTGAACGACGAGATGCCCGTTCCCTACGCATCCGGGCAGGACAGCGACC
>JAEUMA010000621.1 GCA_016793565.1 Rhizobiaceae bacterium | reverse complement strand
AGGGTTATCCTTGAACAGCGTCTCGATCAGGCACATCGCCTCGTGGATCGCCACCGGCGTCAGCTGCACGCGATCGGCGACGTCGCCGACCGCCCAGATATTGTCGACGCTCGTGCGCGAATATTCGTCGACCACGATATCGCCGAGCTTGCCGGTCCTGACGCCGGCAGCCTCCAGGCCGAGGTTTTCCGTGTTGGGTAGCCGCCCCAGCGCCAAAAGAACCTGATCCGCCGCGATGATCTCGCCGGTATTAAGGTGGGCGGACAGGCGACCATCGCCGCTGCGGTCGACGCGATCGAAAATGGTCTGGCAATGAATCTTGATGCCTTTGGCCACCATCGCCTCGTGCAGCAGGCGGCGCAAATCCTGGTCGAAGCGGCCAAGAATTTCCTTGCCCCGGTAGACGAGCGTCGTATCGACGCCCAAGCCATGAAACACATTGGCGAACTCGACCGCGATATAGCCGCCGCCAGCGATGACGATCGCCTTCGGCAATTCCTTCAGGTCGAAAACGTCGTCCGAGACGATGCAGTGTTCCGCTCCGGGCAGGGAGGCATGCGGATTGGGCCGCCCGCCGGTGGCGATCAGAATCTGATCGGCGGTCACCAGCCGGTTTTCCGCGACGAGCCGGATGGTGTGGGCGTCCACCAGTTCGGCGCGGGTGGCGAAGGCCGTACCCCCTGCCCGCTCGATGCCGCCGCGATAGAGGCCTTCGAGCCGCGCGATCTCACGGTCCTTGTTGGCGATCAGGGTTGCCCAGTCGAAACTGGCCTCTTGCGGAAGCGTCCAGCCGTAGCCGGCCGCATCCTCGAACTGCTCAGGAAACTGCGAGGCATAGACCAGCAGCTTCTTCGGCACGCAGCCGCGAATGACGCAGGTGCCGCCATAGCGATATTCCTCGGCGATCCCCACGCGCTTGCCGAGCGAGGCCGCCAGGCGCGAGGCCCGCACGCCTCCGGATCCGCCGCCGATGACGAAGAAGTCGTAGTCGTAGGAAATCACGTCGGCACCCGCAGTCTGATCAGACGCAGGACATCTAGTGCTTTTCGCGCGCAGTTAGAAGGAGGCGACCCGCCGGTTCGAACGTACTTCCATCCTTGTCCTCAGGCTGTGCGCTCGCGCTTGTCCACCCGCGCGGCCACGGCCAGTTCCTTGGTGGCGTCGACGCATTCCTGGGCAGCGTACCAATAGCGCTGGTTCAGCTCGATGTTGAACAGCACGCCTGGCGCAAAAACGCATTCGGCCATCAGCGTGGCCCAGGGAATGTCGCCCCATCCGACCGGAAGGTGCAGGTCGCCATGGCCGAACGCCAGTCGCTCTCCTTCCGAATAGACCCAGATATCGTCCTGCCGGCCGAAACTGTCGTGGATGTGAAGATGGCGGGCAAAGGGAGCCAGCCGGCCCATCTGAGAGACGAATTCGTCGCGTTGCCCATCGTAGTCGAGCTTGATGTAGGAGTGGCTGAAATCGATGGTCGCCATGACGTTGGGATGAGCTATGGCGGCGAGTTCCGTCGCCAGCCGCGCCGGCGAGGCGGTCTGCTCCTCACCGCGGAAGCCGCCGAACAGCGTCTCCACGCAGATCGTCAGGCCGAGGTCGCGCGCCGCCTCCCCCGCCTTCGACAGCCATTCGCGCTGGCGCATATAACCGGCCTCGACCGCGTCGCTCTGCTGCGAGACGATCAGGCCCGAATGCAGGACGTAGTTTTCCGCGCCTATCTCGGCCGCAACCTCCATGGAGGCCAGCAACACCTCGAAATGGCGGGGCAGCCGCCAGGCGGCGTCCATGAAGTTGATCGCCAGCGGCCCATGCACCGAATAGCCGATATCGCGGCCGGCGCAGGCTCTCGCCAGCGCCTTGAGCTGCGGCCGGCGTACGCGCCCGCCGACGACCAGATCCATGTCGAAGGTCGGAATCTCGATCGACTCCACCCCCAGATCCTCGATCATGTCGAGTTCGTCGCCGAAATCGGACAGGTCGTGAGCGCGCTTGTGCGCTGAGATGCCGGTACCGGTGACGCCATTGGGGAGCATGCTGGAGCATTCCTGTAGAGATGTCGAGGCAGGGCGACGTCCTCTCGCCTCAGCCTTGCAGAGGGATGTGACGCGCCTTTGACGCGCCGAACCCGGAGGCGCAATATCTGCCGATCGCCACAAGACGGCAACCGCCGCAAGCAATGCCGCTCAGCCTATTCGAGCGGCTGCGCTCCCCGGCGCGAGCCAGGAAACTCCGCCAGAAGCCACTCCTCCAGCGCACGCGCCGCAGCACTCTGCTCGGACCGGCGCGCCGCTATGAGATAGTAGGGATAGACGGCCGGGACCGCGGCCTCGAACAGGCGGACGAGCGTGCCGGCGGCAAGATCGTCCTGCACGGTTGCGAGATCGCCCATAGCGATGCCATAGCCGGCACGGGCGGCCTCCAGCGACAGATGCGCGCCGTCAAAATAGATCCGGCGGGCTATCTCGACATCGTCGATGCCGACCATGGCGAACCAGCGCGACCAGGTCTCGTCATTGTACTCGTGCAGGAGCGTGTGCTGCGCGACGGCGACCGGGTCCGCGATCGGTCCTGCCGACCGGATGAGCTTCGGGCTGCAGACCGGAAAGAACTCGGCCTGGCTAAGCAGTACTACGCGCTTGCCGGGATGCGCCGCGCCGCCATAGATCAGGGCGATGTCCGAGCGATCGGCCGACAGCATTGGCCGCTGCCAGTGTTCGGTGATGACGTGGACGGCAATGTTGGCGTGCATGGACACGAAGCGGCCGAGATTCGGCACCAGCCAGTTCGCGGCGATACCCGGCACGCAGGAGAGCGTCAGCTCGCCCTCGATCTCGCCGCCTTCGATCGCGGTGGCGGCGCGCTGAAGGCGCAAAAGGCAATCGTTGACGACGGCCAGAAGCTGTTCGCCGGCGGGCGTCAGCCGGATCGGACGCGTCTGGCGGTCGAACAGCGCGGTGCCAAACTGCTCCTCGAGGCCGCGGATCTGATGCGAGACTGCGCCATGGGTGACGTAAAGCTCTCTCGCGGCCTTGACGAAGTTGAGATGCCGGGCGGCCACGGCAAAGGTGCGCATGGCATGGAGCGGGAGACGGTTGGCATGCATGGCGCGTTCTCAATGTGAACCAGTCTCACTCCATATCGCACAATTTCTCGCTTTTTGCAGCTAAGCCGCGGTGCCACACTTCAGCGATATGAATTCATCTGCATATCCGAGGAAAAAGCGATGCATGAAGCCACCAGCCCATCAACCTGGGGTGTCCAGGCGCAGACCGGAGTGCTCACCGACGTGCTGCTCGGCAAGCCCGACCATTTTCGCTGGGTGGCTCTCAACTCGATCTCCGCCGTCACCTTCGCCAACGAAGATCAGATGGGCTACCGTTTCGACCAGCAAAAGGCGATGCGCCAGCACAGGGAGATGGTCGACATCTACGAAAAAGCCGGTGTACGCTGCCATTTCGTGGAAGCCGACGAAGGCCTTCCGTCCAGCGTATTCACGCGAGACTCCAGCTTCATGACGCCATGGGGCGCGGTCATCACTTCGATCCAGACGCCGCCGCGCCGGCGCGACTATGCCGTCGCCTCCGAATTCTACCGCAATGCGGGCATTCCGATCTGGAAGTGGGTTACGGCTGGCCATTTCGAGGGCGGCGACTTCGTCATCTTGAAGCCTGGCGTCGCGCTGCTCGGCTGGTCGGGCGACCGTTCGACCCGGGAAGGCGCAGAGCAAGTGCAGGGCTGGCTGCGCGAAAAGGGCTGGGAAGTTCTGGTCGCGCCCATACCGCCGCAGTTCGTGCACATGGACGCGGTCGTGGTGATGCTGGAGAGGGGTATCGCGCTGGTCTGCGAAGACGCGCTCCAGCCCTATGCGCTCGACTACATCAAGAAGAAGCACGGCATAGAGGTCATCACCGTGGCCTATGCTGACTGTGTGAAACTGGGAGGAAATGTCGTCAGCCTCGGCAACAAGCGCGTGCTGTCGATGTCGCACAACGTCAATGTGAACCGGCAGTTGGAAGAGCGAGGTTTCGAGGTCTTCTCGGTCGACTACGACCAGTTCGCGCTGGGCGGCGGCGGCGTTCACTGCTCCTGCCACGAGCTCAGACGGCTGCCCGAGGAAGGCTAGACACGCTCCGACAACGAAAAAACAGGGGAACTGCCATGATCAAGCCAACGCCCGGAGATGCCGGGCTGATCCGAGTGCGCCAGCATGTCGAAATCGGGCGGCGCACATTCCTGAAGGGGGCGGCCGCGGCCGGCGGCGCCGCCGCGATGGGTTTTCTAGGCGGGCGCGCCCAGGCCGCCGCCAATCTCAGCTTCGTCGGCTGGGAAGGGTACGATACTTTCCTCGAAGCCGGCGACTTCGCCAAAAGCAAGGGTGCGGAGCTTCAGAAGACCTACATCTCCAGCGCCGACGAGGTGATCACCAAGTTGCGGCTGGGCTCCGGCCAGGTTGACATCTGCACTCCCTACTTCATCCATGACGACTTCCTGGCCGCCGAAGGGCTGCTGGAGCCGCTCGACCTCGCCAAAATCCCCAATTTCCAGAAAATCCATCCGACGATCCTGGAGTACACCAAGGCCAACATGTCGGAGGGCGACGTCTGGTACTCCGTGCCGATGACCTACGGATCCATCTGCATGATGTACAATTCGGAGAAGGTGCCGGTCGCGCCTACATCCTGGACCGACATGCTCAAGGACGAATACAAGGGCAAGGTCGCCATCACCTCGGACTATCCGGGCAACATTTTCGCCTGGGCGCAGGTCGCCGGGGTGGAAAAGCCCAACAACATGACCATGGAAGAGCTCGACAAGGTGATCGACCTGCTGATCACCCTGAAGAAGGACCATCTGCGCACGATCGCCGGAAGCTATGGCGACCTGATCAACCTGCTCGCCACCGGCGAAGTCGTGATCGCGCAGGGATGGGAGCCGGTGGAAGTGTGGGTTGGCGACGCAGCCAAGATCAAGGTCGCCTATCCGAAGGAAAAGTCGATGGGCTTCATCGAGGGCTATGCTATCGGCAAGGGCTCGGCCAATGTCGACCTCGCCCACGAGATCATCAATCACGGTCTGTCGCTCGAAGGGCAACTTGCCGGCGCCGAGGCCAACTCGATGCCCGTGGTCACCTCCGAGGCGATGGAGAAGGCGAGCGACGCCAACAAGGCGCTCTACAACTACGCCGACCTCAACGACTATTTCGGTAACAAGACCACGGTCGTGCCGATGTATCCGCTGGAATCCGACGGCGTGCACGCGACCTGGGACGACTATCAGGCCGCCTGGGAAAAGGTGCTGCGCAGCTAGAGCGGCGCGGAGCGAAGCCGTGGAGCAGATCGGAGCCCGCCTCGCAGCCGCCCTGCCCCGTTCGGGCGAACCGCTGGTTCGCCTGAGCGGAGTATCGATGGCGTTCGGCCGGGTAACCGCGCTTCACCCGGTCGATCTGTCGATCCACCGGGGCGATTTCCTCGCGCTGCTTGGCCCCTCGGGCTGCGGCAAGACGACCTTGCTCAAGACGATCGGCGGCTTTCTCACCCCGACGACCGGCAGCATCGAGATCGAGGGTGAGGACGTCACCAGACTACCGCCCGAGCGACGGCGCACGGGCATGGTGTTCCAGGGCTACGGCCTGTTCCCGCATATGACCGTGCGCCAGAACATCGCCTATGGACTGAAGGTCGCCAGGCGGCCGAAGGAGGAGATCGAGCGGCGGGTCGCGGCGATGATCGACCTCGTGCGGCTGCAAGGGATGGCCGAACGCATGCCGGCCGCACTCTCCGGCGGCCAGCAGCAGCGCGTCGCGCTGGCGCGCAGCCTGGTGATGGAGCCGGCCGTGCTTCTTCTCGACGAATCGCTGGCCGCGCTGGACCTCGCCCTGCGAAAGGCGATGCAGGAGGAATTGCGCAGCCTGCACCGCTCGATCGGCGGAACGTTCGTGTTTGTCACCCACGACCAGCACGAGGCGATGGCGATGGCGAACCGGATCGCCGTGATGAAGAACGGCCGTATCGTGCAGCAGGGTACGCCTCAGGAGATCTATACCCAGCCGCAGTCGGAGTTCGTCGCTGGTTTCATAGGCGACGCCAATCTGCTGCGCGGCGAGCGTCGCGCCGGC
>JAEUMA010000522.1 GCA_016793565.1 Rhizobiaceae bacterium | reverse complement strand
CGCGATGCGCATCTTGCGGATTTCGAGATAGCGGCCGAGATCGAGGTTCGGCACCGTGAGGAAGCGGCCCGACCGCAGTTCCAGCCCCTGTTCGCTCACGAGCCGCAGGCAGGCCTCGCGCACCGGCGTGACGCTGGTGCCGAACCGTTCCGCGATGTCCTGGATCACCAGCCGCTCGCCCGGCGCGAAATCCCCGTCGATCAGGGCGCTGCGCAGCGAAGTGTAGGCCCTGGTCGAAAGGTTGTCGGTAGCCAGCGGCTTGATGCTCACGCAGGTCCCCGTTTTGCCAGCGTCTCGAGTGCAACGGACTCGATACCCTTAGCATCGAGCCTGTAGTGGGCATAGAGATGGGTCGGCGGCGCGATCAGGCTGTACTCGTCCATGATGCCGTGGCGCGTGAGCCTTGGCGCGCCGCCGATGTCGGCTAGTACTTCCGCCACCGCGCCGCCCAGCCCGCCGAGCACGTTGTGTTCCTCCACGCTCATCAGGCTGCGCGATGTCCGCGCCGCGGAGACCACTACCTCCCGGTCCAGAGGCTTGATCGTGTGCATGTCGACCACCCCCACGTCATGCCCCGCCGCGCGCAGCGATTCGGCGGCCGCCAGCGCCGGGTGAACCATGGTGCCGCAGGCGAAGATGGTGAGGTCTACGCCGATCCCGTGCACGACCGCCTTGCCGAATTCGAACGGCGCCGGCTTGGCGTAGACGACCGGGTCATGGCCGCGCGCGATGCGGAAATAGATCGGCTCCGGCCAGTCGACCGAGGCGCGGATGGCGGCGGCCAGTTGCGCGCCGTCGGCCGGTGCCACCACCGTCAGGTCGGCGATGCTGCGCATGATCGCCAGGTCTTCTGTCGCGTGATGCGAGGTGCCGTAGAAGCCGAGGCTGATGCCCGCATGATGTCCGATCAGCCGGACGGGCAGGGCGGAGTAGGCGATGTCGGTGCGGATCTGCTCGCAGCAGAGCAGCGCCAGGAACGAGGCGAAGGTCGCTGCGAACGGCATGTATCCGGTAGTCGCCAGGCCGGCGGCGGCCGACACCATGTTCTGTTCGGATATGCCGAACTGGAACAGTCGATCCGGGTTCTTGCGCGCGAAGCCGATAAGCCCGTTGGAATATTGCAGGTCCGCCGTGACGGCCACGACCGGATGGTTCTCGGCGGCCAGTTCGTTCAGCGTGTCGGCCAGCACGGAGAGGCTGGGCGCCCGCGCGTTGAGGCCGCGATACTGCCAGCTCTGGGGATCGAGCGCTTCGCTCATTGCAGGCCTCCGTGCGCCTTGATTTCGGCCAGCGCCCGTTCTTCGTCCTCCGGCCCGAGAAAGCCGAGATGCCAGCCGGGCTCGCGCTCCATGAAGTCTACGCCCTTGCCCTTGAGGGTGTGGGCGATCACGCAGACGGGCTTTTCGCGCGTTTTGCCGCCGGGCTTCAGCCGCCGCAGCAGCAACGCCAGCGCCTCCACGTCGTGACCGTCGACCTCATGCACGTCCCAGCCGAACGTCTTCCATTTGTCGGCCAGCGGCTCGATGTTGATGACGTCCTCAACGGTGCCGTCGAGCTGGTAGCGGTTGCGGTCTACGATGGCCGTCAGATGGCCAAGCCGATGGTGCGAGGCGGCCATGGCCGCGGCCCAGACCTGCCCCTCCTGCATCTCGCCGTCGCCCAGCAGCACATAGGTGTCGAAATCGCGACCCGAGAGGCGCCCGCCGAGCGCCATGCCGATGCCGGCCGAAAGGGCATGGCCGATCGAGCCGGAGCTGAAGTCGACGCCCGGCACCTTGCGCATGTCCGGGTGGTCGCCGAGCGGGTTGCCGAGACGGGTGTAGCCGTCGAGCAGTTCCTTCGGGAAGAAGTCCCAGTCGGCCAGCAGCGGATAGAGGCCGACGGCCGCATGCCCCTTGCCCATCAGGAAACGGTCGCGGTCGGCCCATCTCGGCTCGCCGCGCCTCAGGTGCATCACGTCGTCATAAAGAACCGCGAAAATCTCGGCGCAGGAGAACACGGACGAATAGTGTCCCACCTTGGCGATCGCTATCAGGCGCACGGTTTCCGTCCGCACGAACAGCGCGCGCTCCTTCAGATGTAGGATTTCCGCCTCCGAAAGGCTGTTCGGCAGGCTGGGCGATGGCGTCATCGGCTGGTTTCTCCCCGTCCCGTGCCGTCAGAAATCACTGCGCGGCGCGTTTACAGGCGCAACATATATGATATATGTAAGGGAGTGCCAAGCCCGGCCGAAACACATTAACAAGGAGGGGTAACCGATGAAGATGCTCTCTCGCTCCAGGACCAGCGCGCTTGCGCTTTTGGCCGCGCTCGCGGTCGGGCCTGCTGCCTACGCTCAGGATTCCTCGACGTTCGTCTATGCGGATGCCGGCGAACCCAGCACGATCGATCCTGCCAAGGCGAATGTGAACTGGGAGTTCACCGTTACGCGCAACGTCTACGACCGGCTGGTCGATTTCGACCTCGCCGATCCGTCAAAGCTGCTGCCCGCGCTTGCCACCGAGTGGAAGCAGGACGGCAACACCTGGACTTTCACCCTGCGGGAAGGCGTCACCTTCCATGACGGCAGCCCGTTCGACGCCAATGACGTGAAGGCCACGCTCGACCGCCTGCTCAAGATCGGCCAGGGCCAGAGCTATCTGGTCGGCGACATAGCCAGCGTCGAGGTCGTGGACCCCAAGACGGTCAAGATCACCACCAAGGCGCCCACCGTCTTCCTCGCATCAAACCTCTCGCGCATCGAGATGATGGCCGACGAGGATATCGCCAAGCATGCCGCCGACGCGGATGGCGGCGAGGCCTGGTTCGGCGAGAACGCCAACGGCACCGGTCCCTATGCCTTCGTGTCGTGGACGCGCGGCACCCAGATCGAGCTGAAGCGCAACGACAAATGGTGGGGCAAGTTCCCTGAGAAGCCGTTCGACCGCGTGCTCGACCGCTTCGTGACGGACGGCGCCAACCGCGCCCGTGGCGTCGAGGGCGGCGAGTTCGACCTTGGCAACTTCGTTCCGCTCGACGAGGCGCTGCGCATCGGCGGCACCTCCGGCTTCCATATTGTGGAAGGCAATAACCTCTGGGCCTGGCCGGCGATCTACTTTAACGTCGAACTGGCGCCGACCAACAACAAGGACTTCCGCAACGCGCTGGTGAAGGCGTTCGACTACAACGCCATGGTGCAGTCGTTCCAGGGTCGGGCTGTTGTTCCCCGTGGGCCGATCCCGGCTTGGTTCCCCGGCAGCCCCGAGAAGGACGCGGCCGAGATCAAGACGGATCTGGAGGCGGCCAAGGCGGCGCTCTCCGCGTCGGGCCTCGCCAACGCCACGATGAAATGCTCCGTGCCGGCAGGCTTCCCCGAATTCCGCTTCGCCGCGACCGTCCTGCAGTCGTCGGCGGCGCAGATCGGCGTGACCGTCGAGATCGAGGAACTGCCCTTCGTCGAGGCTATCACCGCCATCAAGTCCGACAAGAGCAACTGCTTCGTGCTGGGCAACGCCAATCTGAGCCCATCGGACGCCACCAAGTTCTTCTCCGCTCACTACCTGAAGGGGGGCTTCTTCAACTCGGGCAAGTTCTATGACGAGAAGCTCGAGGAGATCGTCGCCAAGCTGCCGTCGATCGCCGACGAGGCCGAGCGCGCGGCGATGCTGAAGCAGGCGGCCGAGATCGTGGTCGACTCGCACTACATCATCTGGGCGGCGCGTCCGACCACGGTGGTGCCGGAGCCGGACCGCGTCGGCGGCTACCGCATCGATCCGGCGGAGTATATCAATATCCGCCTGTGGGAAATGCACTCGAACCAGTAGCCTGAAGCAAACGGTCGGAGCATCGCGGAAGTGGCTGGATTCCTGGTGAAGCGGGTGGCGTGGGGCGTTCTCGTGCTCCTGCTGGTCGCGGTGATCACCTTCTTCCTCAGCCGCGTCGTTCCGGCCGATCCCGCCGCCTTCCTGGCGGGACAGAACGCCTCGGAAGAGACCGTGCAGCGCATCCGCGCAGAGCATGGTCTCGACCGGCCGCTGAGCGAACAGTTCGTCTCCTATATGGCGGGCCTCGCCCGTGGCGACCTCGGCGACTCCATCCGCACCCGCCGCAGCGTCTCGCAAGATCTGGCGCAATACCTGCCCGCCACGCTCGAACTGCTGATGGTTAGCTTCGTCGTCTACCTGATCACCAGTTTCTCGCTGGCCGTGCTGGCGGCCAAGCGTCCGGGCGGCGCCGTGGACGGCTTCATCCGCGTCATGACAATGGTTGGCACCGGCATACCCGTGTTCTGGCTCGGCATGGCGCTGCAGTTCCTGTTCTTCTACAAGCTTCACTGGTTTCCGATCGGCGCGCGCTTTCCGATCCGCGAGGTCGCGCCGCCGGTCGTTACCGGTTTCCTGCTGATCGATTCCCTGATCGCCGGCAGTCCTGCCGCCATCTTCGGCAGTCTCAAGCACATGATGCTGCCGATGCTCACCATCGTCATCAACCTGCTTGCCGTTGGAACGCGCTTGTCGCGCGCAGCGTTGATCCAGGAGCAGGGACGCCTCTATGTCCGTACGGCGCGCGGCAAGGGTCTCGGGCCGCGCACGATCCTCTACAAGCACATGCTGCGCAACGCGCTGAGCCCGATCCTGACCGCAACCACTATGCAATTCGGCTACATGATCAGCTGGGTGATCCTGGTCGAGGTGATCTTCGACTGGCCGGGCATCG
>JAEUMA010000520.1 GCA_016793565.1 Rhizobiaceae bacterium | reverse complement strand
TGGGTGGTCGTGCGCGAGCGATAGGCTGGCATTGTCGTACTCCGTCGTTCCATTCCGCCGGTTCATCGCCCGGAGCGACGGCCGTCGAGATATGCACTTCTCTCCCGGGAAGGGACTTCAGGCCATGCTTTGCCGCGCTTTGTGGCAAAAGTCGAGCCATTTGCGCAGCTGGTGCCGCATCGGGGAGCAACGCCGACCCGAACGACGGCGCTGCCAAGATTCGGTTGCCCGCTTGACTTGCCTCCGCGAACTCACAGGATGGCACCTTCGCGGCCATCTGCTTCGAACGGTTCTTGGGGGGAAGCGTCATGCCCATTTCACTGGATGATGCCAAGTCGGTGGCCTATCTCTACGAGGCCTCGCTCAACCGGCAGGCCGACCTCGCCGGCCTGAATTTCTGGATCGACGTGGTCGACAACGCCGGCTATTCGCTGGAGCAGCTCGCCAGCGCCTTCCTGCAGTCGAACGAGTACGCCGCCAATTTCGGCAATCCGGACGCGCAATCGAACAACGCCTTCATAGAGATCCTCTACAACAACATCCTCGGCCGCGTCAGCGACCCCGCCGGCTTCGACTTCTGGACGGGAGTGCTCGACGGCGGCACACCGAAGAACGTGGTGCTGCTTCTGTTCGCGACGGCGGCGGAGAACCAGGCCGCGTCGCCCTATATCGCGACGCTGACGGAAGGGCTGGGCGGCAACTATTATTTCGCCACCGACGACAAGGGCAATCCCGGCGACGACCTCGTCTTCGATGACGATGGCGGCAAGGTCGGCATCGACTTCGTTACCGTATCGTCGGTGGGGGTCGCCAGCGGCGCGGCGGCCGACATCATCGACCTTGCCGATTTTCTTGCCGATCCGCGCTTCGACGGGATCGACGGCCACGGCCTCACCACCGTCATCATCGATACGGGTATCGATCTGGATCATCCGGCTTTCGGGCCGGACCTAGACGGCAACGGCGTCTCCGACCGCATCATCTACACGCAGGACTTCACCCAGGACGGCGACGGAACGGCGGACGACGTGCAAGGCCACGGCAGCAACGTCGCCTCGATCGTCGGCTCCTCCGACGTCGACTACGAGGGCATCGCACCCGGCGTGAACATCATCGCGCTGCAGGCGCTGGGCAATGACGGAACCGGCCAGAACGGCTGGATCGAGAAGGCCCTGCAATGGGTGGTGGACAACGCCGTCGCCTATAACATCGTCTCCGTCAACCTGTCGCTGGGCGACGGCTCGAACGTGGCCGGCGCAGCCGCGCACCCGTACGGCTTCGCCGACGAACTGGCGGCCCTCGACCGGCTGGGCGTGATCACCATCGCCGCCGCTGGCAACGAGTACTTTACCTACCAGGCCGAAGGCGCGTCGAACCTCGCGGCGGACCCGAACGTCATCGCGGTCGGCGCGGTCTGGGACGGCAGCTATGGCAAGGTGACCTTCCAGAGCGGCGCCGAGGACACCACGACCGGCGCCGACCGGCTGACCTCGTTCTCGCAGCGTTCGACCGACCTGCCGACCATCTTCGCGCCGGGCGCCTTCATCGAGGGCGCGGCGCCCGGAGGCGGTTCAGCGTCGATGGGCGGCACCAGCCAGGCCGCGCCACATATCGCAGGCATCGCCATCCTCGCCCAGCAGCTCGCCGAGCAGGAACTGGGCCGCCGGCTGACGGCCAACGAGTTCGCATCCCTCCTCTACAGCACCGGCGATACGATCTTCGACGGCGACGACGAGCAGGACAACGTCGCCAACACACATCAGAACTACCAGCGGGTCGACGTCTACGCCCTCGCCAACGCCATTGT
>JAEUMA010000504.1 GCA_016793565.1 Rhizobiaceae bacterium | reverse complement strand
CTGGCGCAGCACCTCCGACAGGGCTGAATCGGCGTGCATCTCGCCGTCGCTGTGAAGGGTCGGCGCGATCTGTTTCAGGATCTGGGCCGCCTTGCGCATCTTCAGGGCTGACGGCGAGTCGCGCGAACCGAAGTTGGAATGCGACAGCAGCGCGGCCTTCGGCTCGATGCCGAAACGGCTGATTTCCTCGGCCGCCAACACCGTCATCTCCGCGATCTCCTCGGCGCTGGGGTCGACCGTCACATAGGTGTCGGTGAAGAAGATCACGCCCTTTTGCCAAATCAGCATCGACAGCGCCGAAAAGTCGCGGTCGCGGATCCCGGCGCGCGTACCGATGATCAGGTTGACGTGGCGCAGATGCCGCTCGAAGCGGCCTTCCAGTCCGCAGATCATTGCGTCGGCGTCGCCGCGTTTCAACGCCAGCGCCGCGATCACGGTGCTGTCCGTGCGCACCATCGTGCGCGCCGCCTCCTGGGTGACGCCGCGCCGGCCGCACAGTTCGATCAGCAGTTCGACATAGTGGCGATAGCGCGGGTCGTCCTCGGGGTTGATCAGGCCGAAGTCGGTTCCCGGCCGGATGCGCAGACCGTAGCGTTTCAGGCGCACGTCGACCACGTGCGGACGGCCTATCAGGATCGGCTCGGCAATGCCTTCCTCCAGCACCACCTGCGCGGCGCGCAGCACGCGCTCATCCTCGCCGTCGGCGTAGATCACCCGCTTGGCTGCCGCCGTCTTGGCCTTGGAGAATACCGGCTTCATGACCAGGCCGGAGCGGAAGACGAAGCGGTTCAGCCGGTCCATATAGGCCGGCCAGTCGGCGATGGGGCGCTGGGCCACGCCGCTGTCGCAGGCGGCCCTGGCGACGGCAGGCGCGATTCGCAGGATCAGCCTTGGGTCGAACGGCGAGGGGATCAGGAAATCGGGTCCGAAGGTGGGCGTCTCCTCCGAATAGGCGCGGGCGGCCACGTCCGACGGCTCCTCGCGCGCCAGGGCGGCGATTGCACGCACGGCAGCCATCTTCATCTCTTCGTTGATCGCGCGTGCGCCGCAGTCGAGCGCGCCGCGGAAGATGTAAGGAAAGCAGAGCACGTTGTTGACCTGGTTCGGAAAATCCGAACGGCCGGTGCAGATCATGGCGTCGGGCCGCGCCGCGCGCGCAAGGTCGGGCATGATCTCCGGCGTGGGATTGGCCAGTGCCAGCACGAGAGGTCTGGGCGCCATCAGGTGAAGCAGTTCCGGCTTCAGTACCCCCGCCGCAGAAAGCCCGAGAAAGACATCGGCGCCCGGAAGCACCTCCTCGAGCGTCCTCAGCGGTGTATCCTTGACGTAGGGGTCCTTCCAGCGGTCCATCTCTTCGACGCGGCCCTTGTGGGCGACGCCGAAGCGGTCGGTGACCCAGATGTTCTCGACCTTCGCGCCCAGCGACACCAGAAGGTTGAGGCAGGCGAGTGCTGCTGCACCGGCGCCGGAAGTGACGATCTTGATATCCTCGATCTTCTTGCCGGCAAACTCCAGCCCGTTCAGCACGGCCGCTCCGACGATGATGGCGGTGCCGTGCTGATCGTCGTGAAAGACGGGAATGTTCATGCGCGCCTTGAGGCGCTCTTCGACCTCGAAGCACTCGGGCGCCTTGATGTCCTCCAGGTTGATGCCGCCGAAGGTCGGTTCGAGCGCCGCCACAGTTTCCACCATGCGTTCGATCTCGGCGGCGTCGATCTCGATGTCGAACACGTCGATGCCGGCAAATTTCTTGAACAGCACCGCCTTGCCTTCCATCACGGGCTTGGCGGCGAGCGGGCCGATATTGCCGAGGCCGAGCACGGCCGAGCCGTTCGAAACGACCCCGACCAGATTGGCGCGCGCCGTATATTCGGCCGCTGTCGCCGGGTCGTCCTTGATGGCCAGACAGGGCGCTGCCACGCCCGGCGAGTAGGCGAGCGCGAGGTCCCGCTGATTGCCCAGCGGCTTGGTCGCCTGGATCTCCAGTTTTCCCGGCGTCGGATATTTGTGGAAGAAGAGCGCCGCCTGCTCGAGGTCCGAGCGCGGGTTCTGCTGATTGTCGCCGTCCATTTGAAACTCCCGGTGACGATGCGCGGCCGGCGCGTCCCTGGCTGAAAAAGATGCCGCCTCAGAAAGCCGCGGTGTAGAGCCCGCCGTCGACCGGAATGTTGCGGCCGGTGATGTAGCCCGCGTGAACGGAGCAGAAGAAGGCACAGATTTGGCCGAATTCCTCGGCGGTGCCGAGCCTGCGTGCGGGAATGTCGGCTGCAAGACGCGCCTTCTGCTCCGTCTCGGGAACGTTGGCATTGAAGGCTCCGCGCAGACGATCGGTGTCCAGCTTGCCGGGCAGCAAATTGTTGATCGTGACGTTACGCTCGGCAACGCCGCGCGCCACGCCCGATAGGAAGGATGTCAGTCCGGCCCGGGCCGCCGACGACAGGTCTAGCCCAGGGATGGCCTGATAGACGGAAAGCGAGGTGATGTTGACGATGCGGCCGAAGCCGCGCTCTGCCATGCCGTCGAGCACATTCTGGATCAGCTCGATAGGGGTGACCATGTTCTGCGTCACGCCTTCCAGGATCCTGGCGCGGTCGAGTTCGCGAAAATCGCGCCGCGGCGGGCCGCCATTGTTGTTGACGAGGATATCCGGTGCCGGGCAGGCGGCGAACAGCTGCGCCTGCACCTCGTGCCGCGAGACGTCGCCCGGCACTTCCATCACTTCATTGCCGAAGCGGCTGCGGATTTCGTCGGCGGTCCTGGCGAGCTGCGCCGCATCACGGCCGTTCACCACGACCGAGCATCCGGCCTCGGCCAGCGCCATCGCGCAGCCCTTGCCGAGCCCGCGGCTCGACGCGCAGACGATCGCCTTGCGTCCTCTGATGCCTAGATCCATCGGCGTTTCCTTCTCGAAATGGCGCGGAACCCTATAGCGCGGGAAACCGTCTCCGCAACCGTCATAAGGCTGTTGCATGAATCGCTTCATTGCATCGGCAAAATGGGATCACGCCGATGAGCAACGCCACGATCCGTTACCGGACCCTTTTCATTTCCGACCTGCATCTCGGCTCGAAGGCGGCCAAGGCCGAGTTCCTCATCGATTTTCTGCGCCATCACGAAGCTGAGACGATCTATCTCGTCGGAGACATCGTCGACGGCTGGCGTCTGCGCCGGTCGTGGCACTGGCCGCAGTCGCACAACGACGTCGTCCAGAAGCTGCTGCGGCAGGCGCGCAAGGGCACGCGCATCATCTATGTCGCCGGCAACCACGACGAGTTCCTGCGCGACTTCCAGGGCACCCATTTCGGCGGCGTCGAAGTGGTGGACCGTGCCGTCCACGAGACGGCCGACGGGCGGCGGTTCCTGGTGATTCACGGCGACCAGTTCGACGCCATCGTTCACAACATGCGCTGGCTGGCCTATCTCGGCGACCGCGCCTACGACGTCGCGATCGTGGTCAACCGCGCGGTCGCGCGGGTCCGCCGGATGATGGGCCTTTCCTACTGGTCGTTCTCGTCCTGGGCGAAGGTGCGGGTGAAACGCGCGGTGAGCTTCATCGGCGCTTTCCGTGATGTTCTGGTGGAGGAGGCCCGGCGCTCCGGGGTCGACGGCGTCGTTTGCGGCCACATACACCACGCGGCGATCGAACGCATCGACGGGATCGACTACGTGAACACCGGCGACTGGGTGGAGAGCTGCACCGCCGCTGCCGAGAAGGCGGACGGTTCGATCGTGATCCTGTCCTGGACGAGCATCCAGGACGGTCAGCCGGCCATTTCCGACCTGAGGCCGGTGCCGATCCAGCTTCCCCAGCTTCGGGCCGCCGTCAAGGCTGCCTGAGGCCGATTGCCGGTTCCGGCATGGCCGCGCGCGTGTTAGGGCAGGACGTGACCTGCCGACGATGACGCCGGCCGATTCCCAGCCGGTTCCATGTCGCTTCCCCCACTATCGCCCGAACAGCTGATCAAGCCCCGCTTCTTCGAGCTGCGCATGTCGGTGATCTTCGCGACGCTGTTCGTCTCGATGGGCTTTCACCTGCCGTATTTCCCGCTCTGGCTGAAATCGAACGGGCTGGACGCCGCGCAGATCGCCCTGGTGCTTTCCGCGCCGATGTTCCTGCGGGTATTCACCACGCCGCTGATCACCGCCGCGGCCGACCGGGCGAAGGACCGCGCCAACGTCTATCTCCTGCTGCTGGCGGCTGCGCTGACGATCTCGCTCGGCTATTCGCTTGTTTCCAGCTATTTCGCGATCCTGGCGATTTCGCTGCTTCTGACGGTCGCGTGGACGCCGCAATCGCCGCTCGCGGATTCGCTCGCGCTTTCGGGCGTGCGCCGCTTCGGCTGCGATTACCCGTCCATGAGGATATGGGGCTCGCTCGCCTTTCTCGGGGCCAATCTGGTCGGCGGCGTGATCATCGGCGCGACGGGCGAGGGGGCGGTGCCGCTCATGATCTCGGGCGGGCTGACGCTTGCGCTGATCGCCGCGTTCGGTGCGCCGCGCATGGGGCGTCCCCGGCGCGACTCGCCTTTGTCGGCGGCGGCGCTGGAAGCCGCGCCGCGCGTCCTCAACCGGCCGTTCCTGCTTATCGTGGCCGGCAGCGGCATCATCAACGGCAGCCACGGCTTCATCTACGCCTTTGGGGCGATCTACTGGCGCAGCCTGGGCATCGACGACACGCTGATGGGATTCTTGTGGGGAGCAGGCGTCGCCGCGGAAGTCGGGATGTTCTTCGTCTTCACCAGGCTGTTCGGCCGCGTTTCCTCGCTGACGGTACTGAAGCTCGCCGGCGCGGCAGCCGTCGTGCGCTGGGTTGCCTTTCCCCTGATCTGGCCGCTCGGTCTCGGTGTTGCGGGCTTCTTCGTGGTACAGTCGCTGCACGCCTTCTCGACCGCGCTCTACCTGATCGGAATCCAGCGGTTGATCGGCGAGACGGTAGCGGAAGAGCGCACCGGCGCGGCGCAGGGCGTCGCCTTCTTCGCCAACGGCCTGTCGATGGCGACAGTCACGTTGCTGTCCGGGCCGATATACACAAAGCTGGGCGACAAGGGCTTCTTCGTCATGGCCCTTCTCGCTGCGGCCGGCCTTGTCCTGCTCTCCCTCGCATCAACCCCAAAGCTCAGGCGAGGGCGGTGAAACCAGGGAGCCCTCGTAATTGAGCGAGGGCTGACGGTCTCTTGCCAGAAGCAGCGGGCCGTCCAGATCGACGAAATCCGCCCCCTGAGCGAGAAGCACGGCCGGCGCCATGGCGAGCGACGTGCCGACCATGCAGCCGACCATGATGCCGAAACCGACCTTGAGCGCGGCATCCCGAAGTTCGAGCGCCTCGGTCAGGCCGCCGGTTTTGTCGAGCTTGATGTTGACGGCGTCGTAGCGGCCGGCCAGGATCTTCAGATCCTGTCCGGTGTGCAGGCTTTCGTCGGCGCAGATCGGCACGCGGCGATCCCTGTCCCCTAGCGCGGCATCGTTGCCGGC
>JAEUMA010000466.1 GCA_016793565.1 Rhizobiaceae bacterium | reverse complement strand
ACAGCCCGAGTTCATGCGCCATGTTGACCATGGATTTGATTAGCACTGAGCGCTTCGGCGAAGTGTCGTCGACGAAGCTGCGGTCGATCTTGATCGTGTCGAATGGAAAACGGGTCAGATAGGCGAGCGACGAATAGCCGGTACCGAAATCGTCCAGCGACAGGCCGATGCCGAGCTGCTTCAGCTTGCTCAGCACATGCGCCGACTGTTCCGGATTGTCCATCACAAGCGATTCCGTCAGCTCCAGCCGGAAGCAGCGCGGACGGATGTTGGATCGCGCCACGATCGAGCGCACGTCGCTGACCAGGTCGCGGCGTATGAGCTGACGGCTCGAAAGATTGACCGACACGAAAAGGGCGACGTCGCCGACCTGCTTCTGCCAGACGGCCAGATCTTCGGCTGCCCGCTGCATGGCGAAAAGACCGAGTTGCACGATCAGGCCGCAGCTTTCCGCGACGGGTATGAAATCAGACGGCGGGATGGTGCCGCGGCGCGGATGCTCCCAGCGCAGCAGTGCCTCGAAACCGGCTATCGAACGGTCTTCCAGGCGAACAATCGGCTGGTACGCAAGCGTGATCTCCTTGCGTTCGACGGCCCGCCTGAGATCGGACTCCAGTTGCAGACGGTCGGTGCCGATGCTGCGGAAGGCTGGGCGGAAGGGCTCGATGCGGTCGCCGCCGAATCGCTTGGCCTGCGCCATGGCCAGTTCGGCGTCTTTCACCATGTCCTCGGCAGAAGTCTGGGCGGACGTCCAGGTGATCAGGCCGATTGATGCGGTCAGCACGATCTCGCGCTTGGCGAAAGTGATCGGCGCGCTGACGGCCTTCTTGATCGCCTCGGCCACGCCGGCGATCCGGGCCGGGTCCTGTTCCGAAAGCAGCATCAGCGCGAATTGGTCGCCCGAGAGGCGGGAAAGCGAGTCCTTCGGCTTGAGCAGGCGATGCAGTCGCCGCGCCACCGTCAGCAGGATCGTGTCGCCGGCCGAGATGCCGAGGCCGTCATTGACCTGCTTGAAACGGTCGATATCGATGACGAAGACCGTCGGGCGAACTTTTTCTTCGGACTTCGCGATGGCGATGATCGCCTCGAGCCTGTTCATGAACAGCTCGCGGTTGGGCAGTCCGGTTAGATTGTCGTGCACGGCGTCGTGCAGCAGCCTTTCCTCGGACTTTTTCTGCTCGGTGACGTCCACCAGCGTGCCGACGCAGCGGATGACCTCGCCGTCGGAGCCGATCACAGGGCGCGCGCGCAGCAGGAACCAATGGAAGTGACCGTCTGCGCCACGCAGCCGGAAGCACTGCGAGACGCGGCCGCGGCGATGCTCCAGAACCACGTCGAGCGTGGTCCGGAAGGAATCGCGGTCGTCCGCGTGCAGGATTGGCAGCCAGTTGCGGGCCGGTCCACCGAGGCTGTTGGCCGGCATGCCTAGCTGCAGGCTGACGTCCGGCCGCGTCACCACGCGGTCGCGCAGTACGTCCCAGTCCCAGACGATGTCGCCGGAGCCTGCGACGGCCAGCGCCTGCCGCTCCATGTCGCTGAACAGGCCCTGGTGAAGTGCGCCCCCCGAGAAGGCATGCTGCATGACGGTAAAGCCGATCAGCAGGATGATCAGGATGAGGCCGCCGCCGAGCGCTGGCTGGATGATGTCGTTGTCCAGCATGCCGGTGATGGTCATCCAGGAGGCGGTCATCCAGGCGAGAACCATGACCCAGCTCGGGATGAGCATGATCGCCCGGTCGTAGCCGCGAAAGCCGAGATAGATGATCAGGCCGGTGCCGACCAGCGCGGTGGCGGCAAAGGAAAGGCGCGCGATGCCGGCAGCGACGGCGGGGTCGACCACGGCGACGCCGGCGATCAGCACCAGGCCGAGGATCCAGACCACCGCGCCATAGCTGAAATGGCCGTGCCAGCGGTTGAGGTTGAGATAGGCGAACAGGAAGACGAGGAAGGTCGCCGCCAGGGACACCTCCGCGCCCGCCCGCCAAATCTGCTCGCTGCCCGGCGAGATGGCGATGACCTTGTTGAGGAAGCCGAAATCGACGCAGATATAGGCCAGCACTGCCCAGGCGAGGGCTGCCGTCGCCGGGAACATCGAAGTTCCCTTCACCACGAACAGAATGGTCAGGAACAGCGCCAGCAGGCCGGAAATGCCGATCACGATGCCGCGGAACAGCGTGTAGGAGTTCACCGTGTCCTTGTAGGCCTCGGGATCCCACAGATAGACCTGCGGGAGGTTGGGCGAGGCTAGTTCGGCGATGAAGGTGACGACTGAGCCCGGGTTCAGCGTGACGAGAAACACGTCGGCATCGGGGCTGGCCTGCCGGTCGAGCGCGAAGCCCTCGCTAGGGGTGATGGCGGCGATTCGGCTCGAACCGAGATCCGGCCAGAATATGCCGGAGTTGACCAGGCGGAAATGCGGGGCGACGATCAGCCGGTCGAGCTGCTGGTCCGTGGTGTTGGCCAGCGCGAACACGGCCCAGTCGCCGCTCGACCTTTGGTCGTTGGCCTCCACTTCGATGCGGCGCACGATGCCGTCCGGTCCGGGCGCGGTGGAAACCTGAAAATTCTCGCCCTGGTTCCGATAGATTTCGACGGCGCGGGAGAGATCGAGGGCGACGTCGTCGCGCGCGATCTTGATCGGCTCGGCGGCGATCGCCGCGACGGCGCCGAGCAGCAGCCAAACGGTGCACAGCACGGCCGCGAACGGACGTATCCGCATATCCATCACCTGGAGGCCCTCGTCCCAGTATCCCGCCTGTCGCCCGCGATCACCGCGTAAAGGTAATGGTCCTGCCAGAGGCCATTGATCCGCAGATAGGAGCGTAGCAGTCCTTCACGCCGGAATCCGGCTTTTTCAAGCACGCGCATCGAGCGCAGATTGTCGGGAATGCACGCCGCCTCGATGCGGTGGAGGTGCAGCGTATCGAAGGCGAAGGACTGCAGCAACAGGAGCGCCGAATGCATGAAGCCCTTGCCGGCATGCCGCTCGCCGATCCAGTAGCCGACATGCCCGGACTGGGCGACGCCGTGGCGGACATTGCCGAGCGTGATGCCGCCCAAAAGCGCTCCGCTCTGCACCTCGAAGATGAAGAAGGCCATGCCCGACCCTCGCGCAAAATCTTCCCGGTAGCGGCTCAGGCGCTCGCGCCAGGCAGGCCGGCTGAGTTCGTCGTCGGCCCAGCGCGGCTCCCACGGTTCAAGAAAGGCCCGGCTTTCGCCGCGCAGATGCGCCCATTCCATGTAGTCGCCGGCGACAGGCATGCGCAGATAGACCCGGTCGCCGCGAAGCACCGGAAGATCGCGGCGAAAGAAGGGTAGCGCCAGCATGTCGGGGCGAGGTCAGACGGCGAGCTTGCGCGCCATCTGCGGCGCCGCCGGCAGAGCGTCCTGGATCGCTTCGTAGGGCGCGAGCGAACCCA
>JAEUMA010000395.1 GCA_016793565.1 Rhizobiaceae bacterium | reverse complement strand
ATCCGCCGACCTCATCGTGCGCGCCCATACGGTCGAAGACATCCGACAGGCAAAGCGGGACGGCAAGACTGCAATCATTCTGGGCTTCGAGAACGTATCGGCCTTCGAGGACAAGATCGGCTACATCGAACTGCCGGACTGGATCAGCGACATCAGCATTGCGACCGTTTTCTCCGTCATTCCGGTGCCTACTGTCGTCTTCGCGGTCGTCGCGGCGGCACTGGCGCTGTTGATGCGAAGGACACGCTTCGGCCTGGAGACGCAGTAGCTGGGCAGCAGCCCGCTCGCCGCCCGCTTTACCGGCATCGGTGCGGCCTGGCTCATCATCCGCTGCCACACTCTGTGCGGCCTCCTCGCCGGGCTTGCGGGCCTCATCATTCTTTCGCGCGTCAATTCGGCTAGCGCCGATTACGGCGGCTCGTATCTGCTTTTCGTCGTTCTGATCAACATCCTTGGAGGCGTGGACAGCAAGGGCGGTTTTGGAACGATATCGGGGGTCGTGCTTGCCGTTGTCGTGCTGCAGATGCTGGCGAGCGGGCTCGAGCTTCTTTCCTGGACTTCGTTCGCGCGCGACTTGCTGTTCGGCGGGCTGCTGATCGCGGTCATGGCCATCCGCGTGTTGTGGACAAAGATGCCGTCGCTTCGAGCGGCAAAATCTATCGGACCGGTCGAACTCCACGTGTTCGGGTGAATGGACGTATCAAAACAACCTAAGTGGAATGATCATGCTCAATAGAAGAACGCTTCTCGCCAGTGCCGCCTCCCTCGTTGCCGGCGCCATCGTGCTTGGCAAGACAGGAATTGCCTTAGCCGAGACCTTCGACATCACGACGGTCGTGAAGATCACCGGCATCAACTGGTTCAACCGCATGGAGGTAGGTGTCCAGAAGTTCGGTTCCGAAAACCCCGGTGTCGTCGTCAGCCAGATCGGACCGCCGAGCGCCGACGCCGCGCTTCAGGTGCAGATGATCGAGGGCCTGATCGCCAAGAAGGTCAACGCCATAGCCGTCGTCCCGACCTCGCCGTAAACCTTGGAGCCGATGCTCAAGCGCGCCATGTCGAAGGGCATTGTCGTCGTGGGTCACGAAGGCTCCAACCTGAAGAATGTCGACTATGACGTCGAAGCCTTCGACAACAAGAGCTACGGCGAACACCTCATGGAGGCGCTGGCTTCCCGCATGGGCGGCAAGGGCAAGTACGTGATCTTCGTCGGCCATCTGACGGCGAGGACGCACAACGAATGGGCCGATGCCGCCATCGCCTACCAGAAGGAAAAGTACCCGGAGATGGAGCAGGCCGTCGAACGCATCGAAAGCGACGAGGACCAGCAGACCGCCTACGCCAAGACCAAGGAACTGCTGCGAGCTCACCCGGATATCAAGGGAATTCAGGGCAGTTCAGGCGTCGACGTTCCGGGTGCCGCGCTCGCGATCGAAGAAGCGGGGCTGGCCGGCAAGATCGTCGTGGTGGGCACCAGCCTCCCCTCCGTTTCTGGCAAATACATCGAGTCCGGCGCGATCAGCATGATCTCGTTCTGGGATCCGGCGACTGCCGGCGAGGCCATGAACAAGGTCGCCCTGATCGTGCTAGAGGGCGGCAAAGTGACGGACGGCCAAGACCTCGGCGTGAAGTGCTACGAAAAGGTGCGCCTGGACGGCAAGGTTATATTCGGGCAGGCTTAGGCCGACGTCACCAAGGACAATCTGACCGAATATTCCTTCTGACGCGACGGAGACGACCGGCGGTGATTACCCCTGCCGCGGTGCAAAACGTCTTGGAGATGAAACACGTCTCCAAGACGTTCGGCAGCTATACCGCTCTGGACGACTTTTCTCTCGTCCTTGGAAAGGGCGAGGTGCACTGCCTTGCCGGCGAAAACGGGTCGGGGAAATCCACCGCGATCAAGGTGCTGGCCGGCATACTTCCGCGCGACGCGGGCTCGATCAGGTTGCTGGCGCACGAGCTTGGAGATCACGAAGTCCAGCGGGCGATCGATCTCGGCCTGGCGGTCATCTATCAGGACCTTTCGCTGTTGCCGAATCTGAGCGTCGCCGAGAATATCGGCATGCCGTCCGCTTTGCGCAGGGGCGAGCATATCGCGCGATATGCGCATTGGCGCCGAAAGGCGGCCGACACTTTCGCGATGATGGGTGTTTCCGTCGGTCTGGACGTACTGGTCGAGACGCTGCCCGTTGCAGAAAAGCAGCTCGTTGCGATCGCGCGGGCAGTCGCCGCGGAAGCTCTCGTGATCGTGATGGACGAGCCGACGACGGCGCTCACCCGCAGCGAGGTGACCCGCCTTTTCGATCTCGTCAGAACGTTGAAGACGACCGGTGTCAGTTTCCTGTTCGTCAGCCACAAGTTCGAGGAAATATTCGGAATCTGCGACAGCATCACCGTGCTGCGTGACGGCAAGATCGTGGCGACAGGTCCCACGTCGGAGTTGGATCGGCGCAGCCTGGCGCTGGCAATGACGGGACGTCCGATCGTTGAGGAGCGGCTCGCCTTGCCCGTTGAAGGCCATGGGGAAGAGCGCCTTCGTGTCGAGGGATTGAGCCGTTCCCCGGATTTTTACGACGTTTCCCTCTCGATACGCGCCGGAGAAATCGTCTCCATCGTGGGCTTGTTGGGTTCGGGCCAGCGAGAACTGGCGCTATGCCTGTTCGGCCTTCTCAGGCAAGACGCGGGCGCATGCCTGCTCGACGCCATCGTCTATGCGCCCGCATCGGCCGCCGACGCCCTCAGGATGGGCGTGGTCCTCGTTCCCGAAGATAGGCTATCGGAAGGCCTCTTCCTGGATCGCTCGATTGCCGACAACGCCGGCGCGGCAAGCCTCGGCGCCTTCACCGCCGCTTTCGCCTGGCTGAAGACCGGCCCGCTGCGCCGGACCATATCGCAGTTCGTGACGCAGCTGCGGATCAAGATGACAGGCCCGGACCAAAGCGTGGGCAGGCTGTCCGGCGGCAACCAGCAGCGCGTGATGCTTGCACGTTTCCTCATGCGCGCCTCGGGTGATGATCCTCAGAGGCCCTAACGTGGGTGTCGACATCGCGTCGAAGCGCGATATCCACGACATCCTGATACGGCTGGCTCGAACCGGCGCTTCCGTGGTCGTCGTCTCCGACGATCTGGCCGAAGTGCTCGCAATCAGCCATCGTGTACTGGTCATGCGTGGCGGCAGAATCGTGGCCGAACTGTCTCCCTCGGATATCACCGAGGATGAGCTCAGCGCTCATGTCTCGAGTGACGGATCGGGCGCATGACCTGGTTGATGCCTGCCCTGCGCCGGATTGGCGCCTCGCCGAACTCAGTCCTCGCGCTGACGACTGCGATCATCGTCGGCGCCATGGCGATCCGCAATCCGAGCATCCTGTCGTTGGCGCAGTTCTCCGATCTCGCCCGTAACAGTCTCGTACGTGCGCTGATGGCGCTCGGCGTCATGCTGGTACTGATCGCCGGCGGCCTCGACGTTTCCTTCACCGCCAAAGCCGTGTTCGCAATGTACACCACCATATCGTGGACGGTCGGAACCGACCTGCCCGTAGTGGCAATACTGGCGTGCTCGGTGGCCATAGGCGCGGGGCTTGGCCTCGTGAACGGCATCCTGGTGGCGTTCTTGCGCCTCCCCGCCCTTATCGTGACCCTCGCGACACTCAGCCTGTTCCGAGGCTTCCTGCTCACCTGGGTCGGCTCCACCTTCATCGGCGACATGCCGAAGTCCGTGGACGCTTTCGGCAAGATGCTGCTTTTCAGCATCACCGACCACAACGGCTTTGTCTATTCGCTACCGGCCTCGTTTGCGCTCTTGGTCGCCGCCGCCATCATCGTGCATGTCTCGGTGCGATGGACCGTGTGGGGCCGCAAAGTCTATTCGCTGGGCGGCTCGGAGGCCGCAGCGGGACGCATAGGCATCCCCATCGTTTCGACGACAATCTCGGTGTATGTGGCGGCGCGCGCCTTACCGGCGGGCACGGATCGGTTCTAGGAACGCTTCTGGGCGTGTTCCTGGTCACCTTCATCAGCACTTCGCTGATCTCGGTAGGGATACCCAGTTACTGGCAGACAGCTGTTCTTGGCCTCCTCATCCTTTTCGGTGCCGGATTGCCGATTATTCTGGCCAAACTTCGTACCCCGCGTGGCGCCAA
>JAEUMA010000299.1 GCA_016793565.1 Rhizobiaceae bacterium | reverse complement strand
TCAGGTTGACGATCGTCGTCTTGCCGGCGCCCGAGGGTCCGACCAGCGCAACCCGCTCGCCGGGGCGAATATGTAGGTCGAGCTTTTCCACCACGCCGCTTCCCTTGCCGTAATGGAAGGTGACGTTCTCGAAACGGATATCGCCCCGCGCGGCCGGCATCATTATGGCGCCCGGGCTGTCCTCGATCGCCGGCTTGACCGAGATCACGCCGAGCGCGTCCTGCACGGTGGCGTAGTTGCGGATCAGCCCGTTGATGTTGAACATGATCCAGCCCGACATCTGGTTGAGGCGAAACACCAGGCCCATCGCAGCGGCGACGGCGCCCGTCGAGATACCGCCATTCGACCAACGCGCCACGGCGATGGTGGCGACCGACGCCAGCATCACCCCGTTGAGCATGGTCACGCAGGAGCGGACAGTGGTGATCGCACGGGTCAGGCGAACGATAGCACCGTAGTAGCCCTCCAGGCCCTCGCGCACATAAGCGTGCTCGCGGCTGCCCGTATCGAAGAGCTTGACCGCGACGATGTTGGTGAAGGCGTCGACCAGCCGGCCGTTGAAGATCGACCGCTGGTCGGCGGATTCGCGTCCGGCAGCCCGCATTTCGGGCAACAGGAAACGCACGATAGCGGCATAGCCGAAGAACCAGACCGCCACCACGATACCCATCAGCGGATCCAGCGAGATCAGGATCGTCACCGTCAGCACGACGAAGGTCAGGAAGGACCACAGCGTCTGCAGGACGTTGATGATGAAATCGCCGACGGCCTCGCCGCCCTGCATGATCTTGGTGGCGATACGGCCGGCGAAATCGTTCTGGTAGAAGGCGTAGGGCTGCTGAATCACCCGCTTGAACGCCTGCCAGCGCACCATGGCATAGAAGCCCGGCACAATGACCTGCTGTTCGACGACCGCCGAAGCGATCATGACGCCCGTGCGTACCACGACGATAAGCCCGAGGAGGGCCAGCAGTTGATGCCAGTGATCGGCGAACAGGTTTTCGCGCGTCGCAGAATCGAGGATGTCGATCAGCCAGCCGACGGACCAGTATAGCGCGGCGTCCACAGCGCCCGCCAGCCCGCCGACCAGCACGAGCAGGGCGAACGGCCACTTCGCCTGGCTGGCGAAGAACACGATGAATCGCCAAGCGGTGGCCGGCAGCACCGCCCGGTCGGTGTCGTGAAACGGGTCAATCGCCCCCTCGACCGCGTTCCAGATACGCGCGCCCTTCGGCACATAGTCCCGCTCGGCATCCGCGCTCATGCGGAGACCCGACGCGTGAGGCGTCGACTGACGGCGTTCAGGAGGCTGATGGCTGGAGCTTTGGCAGGCATATCGGGATGCAGTCCTAGTCTCTCAGGGTACTTCAGGTCCAGAGCATTTCCCGTGAACCTCGGGTTAGGGCAACTGCTAAAGGCCAATCGCCCTTCGTTCGGCGAATATGTAGTGCTTGCGGCGCCTACAGACGACCCCGCGGGCGGGGCCGTCCTCTCGACAATGTCGAGCCAGCCTACTCGGCGGCCACTTCTTCAGCGTCCGGCGCGTCCTCCAGCAGGAAGCCGCCCGACTGGCGCTGCCAGAGCTGCGCGTAGATCCCTCCTCTCGCCACCAGAGCGTCGTGCGTGCCTTCCTCGACGATGCGCCCCTTGTCCATGACCACGAGCCTGTCCATGGCCGCGATCGTGGAGAGCCGGTGGGCGATAGCGATCACGGTCTTTCCCTCCATCAGGCGATAGAGGTTCTCCTGGATCGCCGCCTCGACCTCCGAATCGAGAGCCGAAGTCGCCTCGTCCATGATCAGAATCGGCGCGTCCTTCAGCATGACACGCGCGATCGCAATGCGCTGGCGCTGGCCGCCGGAAAGCTTGACACCGCGTTCGCCGACATGGGCGTCGAAGCCCTTGCGGCCCTTGGGGTCGGTCAAGCTGCCGATGAAGTCGTTCGATTCGGCGCGGCGCGTGGCTTCGATCATCAATTCGTCGCCCGCGTCGGGGCGGCCATAGAGGACGTTGTCTCGTACAGAGCGATGCAGCAGGGATGTATCCTGCGTCACCATACCGATCTGCGCGCGCAGCGAATCCTGCGTCACCAGCGCGATGTCCTGCCCATCTATGACGATGCGGCCACTCTCAAGGTCATAAAAGCGCAGCAGAAGGTTGACCAGCGTCGATTTGCCAGCCCCCGAACGGCCCACGATGCCAACCTTCTCGCCCGGCGCGATGTGCAGCGACAGGTTCTCGATCACACCCTTGCGTTTACCGTAATGGAAGCCGATCTGTTCGAAGCGGATGTCGCCATGGCTGACGACGAGTTCCTTGGCTCCAGGCTTGTCCTCCACGAGGCGCGGCAGCGAGATCGAGGCGATGCCGTCCTGCACCGTGCCGATGTTCTCGAACAGCGCCGACATTTCCCACATGATCCACTGGGACAAGCCCCACAGCCGCAGAACGAGGCCGATCACGACCGCGACGGCCCCGATGGTGACGACTTCGTTGAGCCAGAACCAGATCGACAGCGACGCTACGGAGACGAGCAGAATCGAGTTCAACAGGTAGAGACAGCCATAGAGCGAGGTCACCAACCGCATGGATCGGTAGACCGTGTCCATGAAACCCGCCATTCCCTCCTGCGCGTAGGAAGCTTCACGCCTGGCGTGGCTGAACAGCTTCACCGTCTGGATGTTCGTGTAGCTGTCCACCACGCGGCCGGTCATCAATGAGCGCGCATCGGCCTGCTCTTCGGCGACCTTGCCTAGCCGCGGAATGAAAAAGGCGAGCAAGGCTGCATAGGCTGCCAGCCATGCCACCAGGGGCGTGGCCAGCCGCCAGTCGGCAGAGCCGAC
Source organism: Rhizobiaceae bacterium (assembly GCA_016793565.1). Taxonomy (GTDB): domain Bacteria; phylum Pseudomonadota; class Alphaproteobacteria; order Rhizobiales; family Rhizobiaceae; genus JAEUMA01. Next base: position 9,862 of record JAEUMA010000299.1, on the reverse strand, counting down.
GATCAGCAGCATACCGAGGAAGTAGACCGCCACATAATTCAGGACGTCTACGAGCTTCACGACGCATTCACGCACCGCCAACGCGGTTTGCATCAGCTTCGTCGCGATGCGGCCAGCGAACTCGTCCTGGTAGAACGTCATCGACTGCTTCAACAGGTAGCGATGCACCTGCCAGCGAATGCGCATGGGATAGTTGCCCATAAGCGTCTGGTGCTGAAGCAGGGAATGCAGCAGCACCGTGCTGGGCAACGCGACGAGCACGATGAACGCCATTCCCGCGAGCTTCCAGCCTTCAGTGGCGAGGAAGGTTGCGCGATTCTGCTGCGAGAGCCAGTCGACGATATTGCCCAGAAAGCCGAACATCCAGACTTCGGTGATGGCGATAATCGCAATCAGCACAGCGTCGGCTGCGACGTAGGGCCACGCTCCACGCGTATAATGCAGGCAGAACGCCAGAAGCGTCTTCGGCGGCTCAACCGGCTCCTCGGCAGGGAACGGGTTCAGCCTTTGCTCAAACCAGCGGAACATTGGCGCCTCTTCGTTTGGCGTTGCGTTCAACGTCCCTGCCGCCACTCAGGCGGCAAGGTTGGTGGTATCGGCGGGCGTCGCCTCGCGCGGATCGTCGACGGCAGCCTTCGCGGCCTGCCGAGCGGGCATACGAGCGACGTTCGCGCCGTCCGGCGCGGACGGCGCTGCGCCGAACAGGCGCCCCCTCATCCATCCTATCCAGGCGGGCACGCGCGACCTGCGCGGTTGCGGATCGGGCATGACGTCCGGCGGGCTCCCGCGCCTGATCCTGGCGCTGTCGTCGCCTGTGCAGGCGAGCGGCAGGCGAACGCCGACGGTCAGCGCCCAGGCTTCGGTCCGGCGATCGGTGATCGCGGCGGAAACGTTGCGATGGCTACGCATGGCGCGCCTCCTCGATCAGGCGTCGCGCGGTAACGCGCTGCAGGATCGAGCCTGGACGGCTGGTGAACGGATCTAAGGGCGGAGAATGGAACTGGACGGAACGAGCCGTCTTCGAACGGAAAAGCATCGACTGAATCCTTGAAGGCACCGGGAAGATTTTCCGGCGGGATCCGTGTCGAGCGTCAGAGAAATTCGTAGAAGATGCGTCGAACCGAATCCGCCGTCAGGCGTAAAGCCAAGGCTTGGGGCGGTGAATGTCTGTGGTCATCATGAATTCCATCGACCCCTCCTTCGGTTCGAGTTGACAGAAGGCGGCATGTAGACGAATTCACCGCCCTTGGCTAGCCACCGACGGCATGATCCTGACAGCGGCCGGCAGCTGTGGCCGAACCGCCACGCCTTTGCGAGCCCGACATGACTTCCGCGATCCGGATTGCGCTCTACCAGCCGGACATTGCCGGCAACACCGGCACCATCCTGCGGCTGGCCGCATGCCTGGCCATCGGCGTCGACGTCATCGAGCCAGCCGGGTTCGACCTGTCCGACCGCGCGTTGCGGCGCGCCGGCATGGATTACATCGAGATGGCGGCGCTCTCGCGGCATGCCGACTTCGCCGCCTTCCAGCAAGGGCGCCTGGGTACGGCGTGCAGGCTGGTGCTGTTTTCGACCCGCGCCGAGCAGGCCTACACGACCTTCGCGTTCGCGCCGGGAGACATCCTGCTGTTTGGCCGGGAATCGGCCGGCGTACCGGACACCGTGCACGCCGCCGCCGACCACCGCCTGCTGATCCCTATGCCGGGCGGCGGACGCAGCCTCAATGTGGCGCTCGCCGTAGCCATGGCCACCGGTGAGGCATTGCGGCAGCTCGGCGAAGCCGGGCGGGAGCCGCGCGTGCTCAGTCCGAATTCGGCAGGCGCCGGATCGTGAACTCGATGACATCGCCAGGTCGCTCGAACCAGCTCTCGATCGCCGTCCAGTAGGCCTGTTTCGGCCAGCGATCGAACCATTCGCGCGCCTTTTCGCGCGCATCGTCCCGGGGAAGGACGAAGGTCTCGCGCACGAATCCGTCACGCGGCTTGCCCTCGCGCTCCGAGCGGGCGCGGTCGAGGCGCTTTCTGAGGCCGTCGAGCGGCGGTCTTTGCGGCGTGCGCACAAAGAACTCCTTGACCCTGACAAGAGACACATTAGGGATCGCGGCGGTCAAAGACGAGTCCCAATTCGCCCGCCGGCTACGGCGGACGGGAGGTCTGCATGAACAGGAATGCAATCCCAGCGAGCCTCCCGGAGGACATCGAAGCCAGGAAGGATGCGGCGCGCGCCTGGTTCGAGGGGCTGCGCGACCGCATCTGCGCGGGCTTCGAGACGCTGGAGGACGATCTCGACGGCCCGCAGGCCGACTGGCAGCCCGGCCGCTTCGAGCGGACCTCCTGGGACAGGGAAGCCGGTGGGGGCGGTGTCATGTCCATGATGAAGGGACGCGTCTTCGAGAAGGTCGGCGTGCACACCTCCACGGTCTTTGGCGAATTCGCGCCGGAGTTCCGCAGCCAGATCCCCGGCGCCGAGGCCGATCCGCGCTTCTGGGCAAGCGGCATTTCGCTCATCGCGCACCCGTGGAACCCGAACGTGCCGGCCGTGCATATGAACACCCGCATGGTGGTGACGACCGGAACATGGTTCGGTGGCGGCGCCGACCTCACCCCGGTGCTGGACAGCAGGCGCACTCAGGACGATCCCGACAGCCAAGCGTTCCACCGCGCCATGCAGTTCGCCTGCGAGAAGCATCCGGGCATTGCCGACTATCCCAAGTTGAAGGCCTGGTGCGACGAGTACTTCTACCTGCCGCACAGGGCCGAGCCGCGCGGAATAGGCGGCATCTTCTTCGATTGGCTGCATCCCGGCGAGGACGGCGCCCGCTGGGGTGACAACTTCGGCTTCGTCCAAGATGTCGGCCGTTCCTTCCTCGTCGTCTATCAGCACCTCGTGCGCGGCAATTTCGGCCGGCCCTGGAGCGAGGCTCAACGCGAAGAGCAACTCGTGCGCCGCGGCCGCTACGTCGAGTTCAATCTGCTCTACGACCGCGGCACCCTGTTCGGGCTACGCACCGGCGGCTACGTGCCCTCGATCCTGTCGAGCATGCCGCCTTCGGTCAAATGGCCCTGATCGGTTTTACAGGCGCTTTACCAACACCGCCGATTCGAGGCCGTCATCTCGGTGCCGAACGGCTACCTTAACGGAAACCAGACGTTTTTGGCCCGCTTACTCCTGTGAACTCGGCGCATGCGTGTGCCGTCGCAAGGGGTTGGGCACATGTTGAAGAAATTTGGCTCGGACGAGCGCGGCGTATTCGCGATCATGGTCGCGGTGGTGCTCATTCCGGTTCTTCTGGCGATCGGCTTCGCGGTCGATCTCGGACGATACATGAAGGCCGAGAGCTACCTTCAAGAACTGGCCGACAGCGCCTCGCTCGCCCTTGCGGCCGCGCGCGAGAAGGACAAGACCAAGCTGACCACGATGGCAAACGAGTTCGTGGGCGCCAACGACACGGTTCCTTTCGTCGACGACATCCACGTCAGCAGCCTCGTCACCAACGACAACCTGATCGACCTCGGCCTCAACGCCCAGCTCAAGACCTACTTCATGGGCTTGGCCAACATCCACACCATGAACGTCAACGCCAATGCCGAGGCGATTCGCGCGGTGTCGGGCAGCGTCGAGGTAGCTCTGGTGCTGGACAACACCTACTCGATGATTGACAGCGACGGCGCCGGTTCGACCAAGATCGCGACGCTTCGCACCGCCGCCACCGGCCTGGTCACCGAGCTATTCAAGAACAAGGATGCCGACGTCCGCATCGCCGTTGTGCCCTACGCCGACTACGTCAATGTCGGCACCGGCAACCGGAACCAGCCTTGGGTCTCCGTGCCGGCGGACTATACGACGGTTCCGGCTGAAAAGGTCTGCACGACCAAGACCACCAAGTCGGTCTGCGTTAAAACCAACCCGACCTATGCCTGCACGAAGGACGTCGATGGCGTCATTGTGCCCACCACCTGCGGTGGCGGTTGCGCCGAGTATCAGGATCAGACGGTCGCCCCCTACCAGTCGTGCACCGGCGGCGGCAGTGGGACGAGCTACACCTGGTACGGCTGCGTCGGCTCGCGCACGACCGGCGAACTGCGGCTGTCGGACCTGGTACCTGCCACCCCCTACCCCGGCTATCTCAATGTGAAGGACAAGCCGGCTTGCCCCACCGCCATCACGCCGCTGAGCAAGGACCAGGCGACGGTGACGAAAGCGGTCAGCGAGATGAACGCCGAGTTTAAAAAGGGCTCGTACGTCTATCAGCCGCTCACCTACATTCCATCCGGCCTCATCTGGGGGCTCAACGTGCTTTCCTCGACCGCTCCCTTCACCGAGGGGCTTTCCTACGACAAGACCAACATCAAGCCGCGCAAGGTGGTGGTGTTGATGACGGACGGCGAGAACACGCTGCGGCTCAACACGGCCGACGGCAAACACCTGGTGCCAAGCGGGACCGCGGCGAACAAGTTGAAGCAGATGCAACAGACCGATACGGACACCAGAGCGATCTGCAAGACAATCAAAGACAACAAGATCGAGCTCTTCACCATCGCGTTCAACCTCGACAGCGAAGACGCCAAGAGTCTGCTTTCAAGCTGCGCCACGGACGCCGACCACTTCTACGACGCCAAGGATTCGGCGGCCCTGATGGCCGCGTTTTCCGGCATCGCCCAGTCGCTGACGCAGGTGCGCCTCGCGCGCTGATTTACGGTGTCCCCGAGGCGGGGTTTGCGCAATCCCGCCTCAGTTTTGACAGACCTGCCGCATTTTTCCCGCGCCCAGCAGAATTGCGGCGATCCGGCCGCAATCCGATTTGTTTTTAGTCTAATAGCCCCGGCCAGCGGCAGGCGTATCTCTATGCGCGGACCGGGGAACGCCGGCGGCCAAGGGGCCGCGACCCGACGAGACCGGACGGTCCGCTTCTGCGGGTGGGCTCCCAGCCGCCCGTTCATCGGAGTGATTGCCATGCGTGCAATTCTCGTTCCGGCGGTTGTCGCCGCCGTTCTTTCCACCACCGCGCTCTCCTTCGCCGCGACGCAGCACGCGACCGGCACCGTCAAGACCTACGACAGCAAGACCATGATGCTGAAGCTGGCGGACGGCTCGACCTACATGCTGCCGAAGAACTTCAAGAATCCCGGCCTGAAGGCGGGCGAGAAGGTTTCCATCAACTGGGAGCAGAAGAGCGGTCACAGGCAGGCCGACTCCGTGGCCGTGACCAACTGACGACTCCACCTGCCTGCGGGTACTGCACCCCGGTTCGGCCCGCAGGCAACCTCTTGCCTTATTTTGTGTTATGATCTCGGCACGACCAAGAAAGCAGGAGGATCCCATGAAAGAGTTTCATTGCGGCGCCCTGGTTCCCGGCTGCGAATGGCATACCCGCCATGATTCCGAGGCTGAGGTAATGCGTCGCGCCGTTGAGCACATGCGCCAGACGCATGGCGAGACGATCATACGTGAAACGATGATCGAAGCGATTCGGTCGCGCATCGAAAAGGTGCGCGACGCCGCGTAACGCCTACAATCGGCCGGCGGCGCGCTCGACCAGCGCGTCGCGGCCGAGCACGAAGCCGGAATTGATCCAGTCTTCCTCCAGCGAACGCAGCGCCGAACCCAGATCGGGCCCCGCGCGATAGCCGATCGCGATAAGATCTTGGCCACTCAGCGGAAATGTCGGCTTCTTCCAATTTTCCACGAACTTGAGCTGCCGCGAGTAGCCGCCTGCATCCATGAGCGCCGCGTCGTCCTCGGCGCCGCGAGCGCGTGCCGAAGCCAGCACCAGTTTCAGCCGGTCGGCCAACGCGGCCGGTTCGCCCCGATAGAGCAGCTTGGCCAGCGCAGCCTCCGATGTCGACGGCAACGGCTTTTCGGCGGTCGCCCAATCCACCATCCGTCCTGCTTCGGCGCGCGAGAATTTGAGCCGCGAGGCCATTTCGGCCATGCGGGTGGCATCCGGCGGCACCATGGCCTGCAGGCGCAGAAGGGGATCGGCGGGCCATGCCAGCGAAGCTTCCGCCTGCGCCAGCGCGTGGATGGCGTCTATCCCCCATTTTTCCGTTTCCGGAACGACGCGGCCCAGCACGCCGGCCTGGCGCATCCACAGCAGCGCCCGCGAGGGGTCGGACGCCGAATGCAGCTTCTTCTACTCGTTCAAGACGCGATCGTCGGAAAGCCGGTCTTGCCCTTCATTCAGCCGCGGGCATGCGCGGACGGCGTCGCCGTCGGGCCGGCCCGAGCCGTACCAGGCGAAGAAGCGGAAGAAGCGCAGGATTCGCAGATAGTCCTCGCGGATACGCTGCTCGGGATCGCCGATGAAGCGTACGGTGCGGTTTGCCACGTCGGGCACGCCACCGACCAGATCCAGCACATTTCCCTCGGCGTCAGCGTAAAGCCCATTGATGGTGACGTCGCGGCGCTCGGCATCGCGCTTCCAGTCGCGCCCGAAGACAACGCGCGCGTGGCGGCCGTCGGTCTCGACGTCGGCGCGCAGGGTCGTCACCTCGTAGGGCCGGCCGGCGGCGATCGCCGTCACCGTGCCATGCTCGATGCCCGTGGGCACCGTGCGGAAGCCGGCGCCCTCGGCCCGGCGCAAGGACTCTTCCGGCAGCGTAGTGGTGGCTATGTCGACGTCGGCGACGGCTTGCCCCAGCAAGGCGTTGCGGACCGCGCCGCCGGCAATTCGCGCCTCTTCGCCATCGGCATTGAGTGCCGCGAGAAGCCGCTGCAGGTGGACGTCGCCGAGAAACGGCGCGCCGGCGATCGAAGCCTCGGCCGTCATTTGTAGAGCCGGTTGTAGAGCATGCGCAGGATCCCCGCCGTCACGCCCCAGATGCGCCGCTGCGGCTCGAACGACATGTCGTAGTAGAACCGCTCCTTCTCCTGCCATATCGCGCTATGGCGGTGGTGGTTGCCCGGGTCCATCAGAAAGCGCAGCGGCACCTCGAAGACGTCGTCGACCTCGTCATGGTTGACGCTGAGGGTGAAGCCGGGCCTGACGACGCCGAGCACGGGCGCGATCCTGTAGGCGCTACCGGTGAGGTAGTCCGGCATCCGCCCTACGATCTCTATCTGGCTGCGCGGCAAGCCGATCTCCTCGAGCGTCTCGCGCAGCGCCGCATCCTCCGGCGTGGCGTCGACGGGATCGATACGGCCTCCGGGAAAGGCGACCTGCCCGGAATGGCTGCGCAGCCGCTCCGTGCGCTTGGTGAGCAGCACCGTCGCCTCGTGCGGATGATCGACCACAGGCACCAGCACGGCCGCCTCGCGCAGCGGCCTGGCGCCGATCAGTTCGGCAATCTCAGGGCTCCACAGATGATCGCCATGGTCGTCGGAACGGAACGGGCCAGTCTCGCGTGCCGCCCGCCAGCGAAAATCAGCCGCCGAATAGGGAGAGAGAGCCGTGGATTCCATCGCGTCAGGCGCTCAGCCGCTCCAGCGTCTCGACCGGCATGATGGGATAGACCTCGCCGCGCGAGCGGACGGAAAACATGAGGCGCCCGTCGACCTCGATGTCCTCGCCGTACCCGACCAGTTCGTACATCACCGGCCGCGCGACCAGCGCCTCCAGCCGCCCCCGTACCAGCACGTAGGGCTTCAGACCGCCTGTCTCGGGCTCGTCGACGAAGCGAAGCGGATGATCGGGCCCGACCTCGACGACATCGCCGACATTGGTACGGAAGGTAATGACGCGATCCTCGCCCTCGCCGGAAATGTCGGCTTCCACGGCGATGAAAGGCGCGTCGACCACGCGGATGCCGACGCGCTCCACGGGAGTCACCAGGTAGGTGCGGCCATCGGCGTCCTTGCGCAGCACCGTGGAAAAGAGCTGAACCAGCGGCATCCGGCCGATCGGAGTGCCGAGATAGAACCAGGTCCCGTCGGCGCGGATCTCCATGTCGATTTCGCCGCAGAACTCTGGATTCCAGCGCTCCACGGGAGGCAGGCCCTTGCCGGCACGGGTGGCGCGCGCAATCAGCGCCGATAGGCCGGCGGCGTCGCCGGCGCGCTGCATGCCTTGTGCGGTCGAGGGTTCGTGATCGGACATGGTCACGAAATAGTCACTGTCGTCGCGCTTGTCAGCCGGGGCGAACGATTTAAGTTGCCCCGAGAGATGCCGCCAATGCGCGAGTCGGGGGGATCGTGACGCCGGGGCAGGCTCTGCAACGACGAAGGGATCGAACCGGGATGAGCGTGGTAGTCAAGGAAGCGGCGATCAGCGATGCCGACATGATCGCCGAGGCCGAGCGCGCCCTCGCGGATATTTCCAAAGTGAGAGATGGCGTCGGCCACGTTATCTTCGGCCAGGAAAGCGTGGTCGAGCGCGCGCTGGTCGCGCTCTTCGCAGGCGGCCATGCGCTTCTGGTCGGCGTGCCCGGCCTCGCCAAGACCAAGCTGGTGGAAACGTTGGGCATCGTGCTCGGCCTCGATTCGCGGCGCATCCAGTTCACGCCCGATCTGATGCCGTCCGACATCCTCGGCTCAGAAGTCATGGAGCAGGACGAGAACGGCCGCCGTTCCTTCCGCTTCATCCGCGGGCCCATCTTCGCGCAACTGCTGATGGCCGACGAGATCAACCGGGCCTCGCCGCGCACCCAGTCGGCGCTGCTGCAGTCCATGCAGGAGTATCACGTCACGGTGGCAGGCGCTCGGCACGACCTGCCCGCGCCGTTCCACGTTCTCGCCACCCAGAACCCACTGGAGCAGGAAGGCACCTACCCCCTGCCCGAGGCGCAGCTCGACCGCTTCCTGATGCAGATCGACATCCTCTATCCCGAGATCGAGGCCGAGCGCCGCATCCTTCTCGAGACGACGGGCGTCGAGGATGCTCGCGCGCTCAACGTCACCACGCCGGAGCGCCTGCGCGAGGTGCAGATGCTGGTCCGCCGCATGCCGGTGCCCGAAAGCGTGATCGACGCAATCCTCAAGCTGGTGCGTTCGGCAAGGCCCGGACAGGGCAAGGCCGAGACCGACAAGCATGTTGCCTGGGGTCCCGGCCCGCGTGCGAGCCAGGCGCTGATGCTGTGCGCCCGTGCCCGCGCGCTCTATGACGGGCGACTGGCGCCGTCGATCGACGATGTCAAAGCCCTGGCCGAGCCCGTCCTCCAGCATCGCATGGCGCTGACCTTCGCGGCGCGCGCCGAGGGCATGACTGTCCGCGACGTGATCGCCCGGCTGACCAAGGAGATCTGATGGCGCGGATCGGCGAGGCGACCGCCCCCGTCGCGACCAGTGACGCGTTGGCGCGCGGCCGGCTGCGCGCTTCGCTGGTCCCCGACCTGCTGATCGAGGCGCGCCGCATCGTCAACACCGTGATCGCCGGCTGGCACGGCCGCCGCAAGCGCGGCATCGGCGAGAACTTCTGGCAGTTCCGTCCGTATGTGGATGGAGAGGCCTATGCGCAGATCGACTGGCGGCGCTCGGCTCGCGACGACCATACCTATGTGCGCGATCGCGAGTGGGAGGCTGCGCATACTGTCTGGCTGTGGGCCGATTCCTCACCGTCGATGCTCTACAAATCCGGCACGGCCACCGTCTCCAAGGAATCGCGCGCTCTGGTGCTCGCCCTCGCCATGGCGGAGCTGCTTTCGCGCAGCGGCGAGCGCATTGCCTGGCCGGGGCTGACCGATCCGTTCACGGCGCGCAACGGCGCCGAGCGGCTGGCCGCGCGTCTCAGCCACGTCCGCGACCTGCCAGGCCGTCCCGATCTCTCCGGCATCCGCCGCTTCTCCGATATCGTCGTGATCGGCGATTTCCTGGACCCCGTCGACGAGACGATGGCCTGGCTCGACGTGCTGGCGCGCCATGGCGTGCGCGCCCACCTCATCGAGGTCGCCGACCCAGCCGAAGAGACTTTCCCCTATACCGGCCG
>JAEUMA010000295.1 GCA_016793565.1 Rhizobiaceae bacterium | reverse complement strand
ATACGGCCGAATTGCCGGCAACGAAGCTCGACCTCTTCGCTACAGGCACCACCCCCGCTGCTGAATCAAGCGAGACCGACTTGCCGGGGCCCGAGGAACAGCCTTTCCCGGCCGAGAAGGTCGTCTTCCACCTCGTTCACGTCGCCAATGGCCGCGCCATGATCGCCGACGACAGTGGCCTCTGGGTCGTGCAGAAGGGCTCGGTCCTTCCCGATAGTAGCAAGGTCGCATCGATCGAGCAGCGAAACGGGCGCTGGGTGCTGGTTACGACCCGCGACGAGGTGCTCACCACGGGCGACTGAGCCCGGCCGCAAGGCCCACGCAAGACTCGCTACCTACACTATGGAAGTCTGCCCGGAGATTTCCATGGAGCTCGTCAACCTTTTCCAACTCGCCAACCAGCAGTCCCGCTGGCTGTCGGTGCGGCAGGCGACGATCGCGGGCAACGTCGCCAACGCTAACACGCCGGGCTACGGCGCCAAGGACGTGCAGCCGTTCGAGAAGATCCTCGACAACCGTCGGGTGGCGCTGGCCGCCACGCAGCAGGGGCATCTGGGCGGAGACGCGGCCGGCTCGGCCTTCGGCGTCCGCGAGCAGGACCCCAGCAAGGGCCTCACTTCCACGTCCAATTCGGTCCATGTCGAGGATGAGCTGGTGAAGGCGGGCGAGGTCCGCCGGTCCTACGAACTGAACACGGCGATCGTGAAGTCGTTTCATCGCATGATGATGATGACGACGAAGGTCTGACGATGGATCCGCTCTCCACAGCCCTCAAGGTCGCAGCCTCCGGGCTTTCGGCACAGTCGCAGCGCCTGCGGGTCGTTTCGGAGAACCTCGCCAACGCCCAGTCCACCGGCGACGGCCCCGGCGCCGATCCTTACCAGCGCAAGACCATCAGCTTCGCCGCGGAACTCGATCGCGCCTCGGGCGGCTCCACCGTGGAAGTGCTGTCGATCGACCGCGATCACAGCGAATTCCCGATGGAGTACCAGCCGGGCCATGAGGCGGCCAACGCCGCCGGCTACGTCAAGATGCCGAACGTCAACGTCATGGTCGAGATGGCCGACATGGCGGAGGCGAACCGCTCCTATGAGGCCAACCTGCAGACGATCAAGCAGGCGCGCGAGCTGATCTCGATGACCATCGACCTGCTGAGGCAGACATGATCGGCGGCCTGTCCGGCATCAATCCGGCCACGCTGGGCAGCGGTCTCGGCGGCGGGCTCGGCACGCCGGCCCCGTCCGCGGCGGGCGCGGCCGACGCCGCCGGTTCGTTCGCCACGCTGCTCAGCCGCGCGGCCGAGCAGACGATCGACAGCCTGAGCACCGCCGAACAGGCTTCCGTGCAGGCCATGCAGGGCCAGACCGATACTCGCACCGTGGTCGACGCGGTGATGAACGCGGAACAGTCGCTGCAGGCGGCGATCGCCATCCGCGACAAGATCGTCGCGGCCTATCTGGAAGTCAGCCGTATGGCAATCTGAGGGTACTGAGTCATGAAGGCACTGGCCATCGCGGCAACGGGCATGAGCGCGCAGCAGACCAATCTCGAGGTCATCGCGAACAACATCGCCAACATCAACACCACCGGCTTCAAGCGCGCCCGCGCCGAATTCACCGACCTGCTCTACCAAGTCGACCGGCTGCAGGGCGTGCCCAACCGCGCCAACGCCAACGTCGTGCCGGAAGGCGTCAGCGTCGGCCTCGGCGTCCGCACCGCGGCCGTCCGCAATGTGCATGTGCAAGGCGGGCTCGCCAACACGGGCAACCAGTTGGATCTCGCGCTGACCGGCAATGGCTGGTTCCAGATCGAGAGCCCTGACGGCCAGACGCTCTATAGCCGCGCCGGCTCGTTCAACACCAACGCCGAGGGCCAGATCGTCACCGTGGACGGTCAGGCGCTGATGCCGGCGATCACCGTTCCGCCGGACGCCACGGAAATCGTCGTCAACAAGAGCGGGCAGTTCTTCGCACGTATCGAGGGTCAGGCGGACCTGCAGCTTCTGGGGCAGCTTTCGCTCGCCAACTTCGCCAACGAGGCCGGGCTGGCGCCGCTGGGCGACAATCTGTTCCAGGAAACAGCCGCCTCGGGTGCGGCCATTATCGGCATACCGGGCGATCCCGGCTTCGCGACCGTGCAGCAATACTACCTGGAAAACTCCAACGTCGATCCGGTGAAGGAAATCACCGAGTTGATCTCGGCGCAGCGTGCCTATGAGATGAACTCCAAGGTCATCCAGGCGGCGGACGAGATGGCCGCCGTC
>JAEUMA010000293.1 GCA_016793565.1 Rhizobiaceae bacterium | reverse complement strand
GAGGACGGCAAGGGCAATCCGGACCTCGGTGCGCCCAATCTCACGGACGCGATCCACCTCTACGTGCAGACGCCGCAGGACATCATCAACCAAGTCCGCACCCCGCGCCACGGGGTCATGCCGGCGTGGTCGGCGAGGCTCGGCGACGACAAGGTGAAGGAACTGGCCGTCTACGTCTATTCGCTTGGCGGCGGGCAGTAGGGACGGCGGGGAACCGGCCCCGCTGCGGCTAACGCCAGCCAGGAAGAAGGCCCGGACCCACCCGGGCCTTCTTCTTTTTATGGCCCTCTGTCGTTGTGCTGCCCCCCATTGTTTTGCGGCCCATTGACCTGAATCAAAGCCGGCGGGAGCTCCTCGGCGGCATAGTGCGCAACGTCTCGCGATGTTTCCCCAAATCGCGTCGCCGGGACCAGTGGGAATGAGACCATCATGCTCGACGCAGCGGAAGTCGAAAGGCTCGACGTCCAGCCGGTAAACGCGGCGCGTACACGCCAGCCGCTCTACGCTCCTCGAAAGAAGATCTTTCCGAAGCGCGCCGAAGGACGCTTCCGCCGCTTCAAGTGGCTGGTCATGCTGGTCACTCTCGGCATCTATTACCTGACGCCGTGGATCCGCTGGGACCGCGGCCCGTTCGCGCCCGACCAGGCGGTGCTGGTCGATCTCGCCAATCGGCGCTTCTACTTCTTCTTCATCGAGATCTGGCCGCAGGAATTCTATTTCGTCGCCGGCCTGCTGGTGATGGCGGGGTTTGGCCTGTTTCTGGTAACCTCCAGCATCGGCCGCGCCTGGTGCGGCTATACCTGCCCGCAGACCGTGTGGGTGGACCTGTTCCTCTTGGTCGACCGCATGGTCGAGGGCGACCGCAACGCGCGCATCAAGCTCGACCAGAGCCCCTACACGCCGCGTAAGCTTGCACTGCGGATGATCAAGCACGCGATCTGGCTGGCCATCGCCGTGGCGACGGGCGGCGCCTGGATCTTCTACTTCGCCGACGCCCCAACGCTGCTTTGGGAGTTGGTGACGGGCACGGCCGCGCCGGTAGCCTACATCACGATCGCCGTGCTGACGGCCACGACGTACACGTTCGGCGGCCTCATGCGCGAGCAGGTCTGCACCTATATGTGCCCCTGGCCGCGCATCCAGGCGGCGATGCTCGACGAGAACTCGCTCACCGTCACCTACAACGACTGGCGCGGCGAGCCGCGCTCCCGTCACGCCAAGAAGGCGCTTGCCGCAGGCCAGAGCATCGGCGACTGCGTCGACTGCAATGCCTGCGTGGCGGTGTGCCCGATGGGGATAGACATCCGCGACGGCCAGCAGCTCGAATGCATCACCTGCGCGCTCTGCATAGACGCCTGCGACGGCGTCATGGACAAGATCGGCAAGGAGCGCGGACTGATCTCCTACGCCACCCTGTCGGACTACAACGCCAACATGGCGCTGGCGACAGGCAACGGAGCGCACGCAATCGAGCCCGGCCTGGTTCGCGACGCCGGCCTCAAGCTGGTGCCCGGCCTCGCGCACTTCCATCTGAGCAAGGTGTTCCGGGCGCGCACGCTGGTCTACTTCGCAGCGTGGTCGCTGATCGGCCTCGCCATCGTCTACGGGCTGCTGACCCGCGACCGTCTCCAGGTGAATGTGCTGCGCGACCGCAATCCGCAGTTCGTCGTGCTCTCCGATGGGTCGATCCGAAACGGGTTCACCGTCAAGCTGCTCAACATGATCCCCGAGCCGCGCACGATCATCGTGACCCTTCAGGGTCTGCACGGCGCCAATATGAGCGTTGTCGGCATCGATCAGCCGGAGGATCGCTCCTTCGCCGTGCGCGTCGACCCCGACAAGGCCAAGACGCTCAAGGTTTACGTGCGGCAGCCCGCCGATCAGGTCGCCGGGCCGACGCAGAACTTCAACTTCGTGGTCGAGGACAAGTCGAGCTACGAGTCCGACGTCTATACCGCCACGTTCGAAGCACCGGGAGCAACGAAATGAGAACGGCTTCCTCGACCGGTGGCTTTACGGGATGGCACATGCTGGGCGCGATGCTGGCGTTCTTCGGCGTCATCATCGGCGTCAACGTGACCCTCGCAGTGATGGCCGGCAGAAGCTGGACGGGCGCTGTGGTGGAGAATTCTTATGTCGCTAGCCAGCATTTCAACGAGCGTCTGGCCGAGAGCCGCGCGCAGGAGGCTCTGGGCTGGCGCTCCACTCTCGACATCCGTGACGGCGAAATCCGCTATGCGCTGGTGGATGCGGCCGGCGCGCCGGTAAGGGCTTCCACCGCGACGGTTCTGCTGCGCCGGCCTGCCTATGAGGCCGAGGACGAGCGGCTCGAACTCAGCCCGGTCGGCCGCGGCGTTCTCGGCGTGACGCATCAAGTGCGAGACGGGCTTTGGATCGTCGAGATCGATATGGATGCCGGTCTAGACAAGCCTTTTCGCGAGGCGCGCCGTGTCGTCGTCAAGGGAGGCGCGCTGCAATGAGCTGCTGTGCGCCGGGCGCCGAGGACGGCGCCGCGACAGGCGATCCTGTTCCGTCCATGGACGAAGTGCTGCTGGCTGGCCGCCCGCTCGGCAACGGCCAGATCCAGGTCGAGCTCTCCGTGCCGGAGGTGCATTGCGCGGCGTGCATCGGCGCGGTCGAGCAGGCACTGATGCGGCTGGACGACGTGGTCGGCGCCCGCGTCAACCTGTCGACCAAGCGCGTCACGGTTCGCTGGCGCGAGGGCAGCACGCCGCCGATCGCCGAGACGCTCGCTGGAATCGGATATCCCCCGCACCTGTTCGACGATATGGCGGACCAGAAGGACGGAGCGCTTTCGGAACTCATCCGCGCGGTTGCGGTGGCGGGTTTCGCGGCCGGCAACATCATGCTTTTGTCGGTGTCGGTCTGGTCGGGGGCCGAAGGCGCGACGCGGGACCTCTTCCACTGGGTCTCCGCGCTGATCGCGCTGCCGGCGCTCGTCTTTGCCGGCCGGATCTACTACCGCTCCGCCTGGGGTGCGTTGCGGCACGGCCGCATGAACATGGACGTGCCGATCGCCATTGGCGTGACGCTCGCCTATGCGATGAGCCTCTACGAGACAATCACCCACGGCAGCCATGCCTATTTCGACGCGGCTGTATCGCTGCTGTTCTTCCTGCTGATAGGCCGCACCCTGGACCATGTGATGCGCGACAGGGCGCGCGCGGCGGTTCTGGGCCTTGCGCGGCTGGCTCCGCGCGGAGCGCTCGTAGTGGAGCGGGACGGCAGCCGCAGCTACCGGCCCGTCGCCGAAATCGAGCCGGGCATGCAGCTTCTGGTAGCCGCCGGCGAGCGCATTCCCGTCGATGCTCGGATCGTGGACGGCGCGTCCGATCTGGACTGCTCGCTGGTCAACGGCGAAAGCCGGCCGATCCCGGTAGCCGCCGACAGCGTCGTGCGCGCCGGCACGCTGAACCTCACCGGGCCGCTCAGGCTTAATGCGCTAGCTCGCGCGTCGGACTCCTTCCTCGCCGAAATGATGCGCATGATGGAGGCCGCCGAAGGGGGGCG
>JAEUMA010000202.1 GCA_016793565.1 Rhizobiaceae bacterium | reverse complement strand
GGCAGCGAGTGCGGTGTCGAAGATCGAAATGGATTTCTGCGGTGCACCTTTGACGTGAATGGCCCCGGCGCCGTCCGTCTCCAGGTCGCCGGCGTCGACTTCCAGTTCCTCCGCCGCCACTTCCAGCATCACCTGGCGGGCTTCTGTCGCCGCTTGGATCACGGCGTTGCCGATGCGGTGCGTGCCGCGCGAGGCGAAGGTGCCCATGCAATGCGGGCCGGTATCGGTGTCGGCGGTGTCGATCGTCACCTGTTCGGCCGCCACGCCGATCGTCTCGGCGCAGATCTGCGCCATCACCTGCTTCAGGCCCTGGCCGAGGTCGACCGATGACAGGGTGATCATGAAATTGCCGGTCGGTGTCGAGTGGACCAGCGCCTGACTGGGGTCGCCGCCAAGGTTCATGCCGGTCGGATAGTTGACTGCGGCCACGCCGCGTCCGCGCCGGATCGCCATCTCACACCTCCTTGTAGGAAGACATGCGCAGGTACTTCTCGTCCACCGGCCAGTTCGCGGCCTTGGAGGCTTCCTGCATGCACTCTATCAGCGCCGCGCCCTCGGTCTTCTGCCGATGCGCCTTCATGTCGCCGTCGCGATAGGCGTTGACGAAGCGCAGCTCGAGCGGGTCCATGCCGACCAGCCGTGCCAGCTTGTCCATCTGAACCTCCAGCGCGAAGTCGGCGATGGTGACGCCGAAGCCGCGCATCGCCGAGGACGGCGTCCGGTTGGTATAGACGCAATAGGTATCGATCCACACATTCGGGATCGTGTAGGGGCCGGGATAGTGGGCGGCCCCCTTTTGCGCGCCGTAGGGCGAATGGCGCGAATAGGCGCCCGCGTCGGTATAGCCGGTCACTTTGCGCGCCAGGATGCGGCCGTCTTTGGCGACGCCGTCCTTGATAACGATCTTTTCCGCCGCGCGAGGCGAGGAGACCTGCATTTCCTCCTCGCGGCTGTATATGAAGCTCACCGGCCGTCCGGTCAGCTTCGAGGCCAGGATGGCGATCGGCTCCACGGTCACGTCCACCTTGCCGCCGAAGCCGCCGCCCACTGTGCCGCCGACGAAATGCAGCTTGTGGCCGGGCATCTGCAGGATGATGGAGGTGTTGTCGAGCGTGAAGAACATCGCCTGCGTGTTGGTGTAGCAGGTGAAGCGGTCGTTGCCTTCCGGCACCACGATGCAGCCGGTCGTCTCCGTCGGTGCGTGTTCGATCGGCGACGACCAGTAGGTCTGCTCCAGAATGTGGTCGGCCTCGGCAAAGCCCTTTTCCACGTCGCCGAAGCGCACCTTGCGGTGGCTGCCGCTGTCGTAGGTGTAGTAATTGTTGCCGTGATATTCGTTGACCAGCGGTGCGCCGGGCTTCAGCGCCTCGTCGATGCCGAACACGGCCGGCAGCACCTCGTAGTCGACCTTCACCTTGGCCGCCGCCTCGTTGGCCGCGCGCTCGCTGTCGGCGAGCACTGCCACCACCGCCTCGCCCTTCCAGCGCACCTTGTCGGCGGCCAGCACCTGTTCGTCTTCCGGGCCGACC
>JAEUMA010000181.1 GCA_016793565.1 Rhizobiaceae bacterium | reverse complement strand
GGCTTTAATGGGCCGCGGTTTTTGCGCATGCAAGGGCTGGCGGCGGAACGAGGAAGAGAGACATGGCCCTGGACCCGATTGTGGTAGCCGACACATTGCAGTCCATCTGGCGGCTTGAGCCGACGGATGCGCAGGTATCCTTTTATTCGAGCTTCAGCAGCATCGACGCGGTGGTGCAGGCTGCGGTGGACGACGAGGCGGCGATCCCGGTTCACACGGCGATCACCTATTTCCAGGTTTTCTACAACCGCGTTCCCGACGAGGCTGGCCTGGACTTCTGGACGCAGGTCGTTGCGAACGGGATCGCGCCGAACGACCTTGAGAACTATTTCAACGAGGCGTCGGAGTTCGAGGACAACTATGCCGGGCTGAGCAACCTCGAGATCGTGACGAGCCTTTACCGCAACGTGCTGGGCCGCGAGCCCGACCTTGACGGCCTGAACTTCTGGGTGAGCCAGGTCGCGGCGGGCAACATCACGATCGCGCAGCTGGGCGGCTTCTTCGCCCGCGCTCCGGAGACGGCGGCGACGTTCGAGCCCTATATCGACGCGTTCCTGACGCACATCGTGGAAGGCACGCAGGACTTCGCCGGCTCGCTGTTCGACGAGATCGACGGCGGCGTGTTCACGATCGAGACGACGCAGGAAGGCCCGCGCGCTTCGATGGAGATGCACACGGTCGAGGGCGCGATCGAGATCGCCAACGCCCCGGTCGAGCTGGACGGCGGCTCCGGCGTCGACGCGCTGCGCCTGATCGGCAATTCGGACATCCGCATCGACTTCACCGACCCGTTCGAGCAGGTCGAGCAGATCGACATCGACGGCGACGGCATCAATCCGGGCGAGATCGACTACAATGTCCGCCCGTATGTGAACGTGAAGAACTTCGAGATCATCGACGCGCATGCGCGCGGCCTGGCGCTGCTCGACCCGTCGAACGACACCGAGGGCTACACGGGCAATCTGTATTTCGACGGCACCGGCTTCGGCGGTGACGGCACCAGCATGAACGGCAACATCGTTCTGGGCGGCGCCGGCGACGACATCATCAAGGGCGGCATCGGCAACGACTTCTTCTCGGGCGGGGCCGGCACGAACCTGCTCCAGGGCGGCCGCAACGCCGACTTCTTCTACCAGGAGCTTTCGTCGCTGGACACGCAGCTGACGGGCGAGTCGGTGATCAAGGGCGGCACGACGTTCGACGACGACGCGCGCCAGGACTTCGACTGGCTGCTGCTGGAAGCTTCCGACGATGAAGAGCTGATCGTCATCGACGTCGACGGCGCGCTGACCAGCGATGGCGGCCTGCAGGGCGGCGGCACGGTGGAGAACGGCGAGATCACGACCGGCAATTCGCAGGCGGGCGTGAAGCTGGAAGACATCGAGAACGTCAACGCGTCGGGCAATTTCTACGGCTTCCTGGACGTTGTGGCCTATGGCGAGGCGGAGATCGTCGAGACCAAGCTGATCTTCACGACCGACAATCTGGCCGGCCCGGCGACGGGCTCGGGCAACGAGTGGTCGAACGTGCGCTCGGTGACGGTGACGCTGAACGGCACGACGGTGTTCGCGGGCGCCTCGGTGATCGATCCGGACACGCTGCCGGACGACAGCACGGCCGCCCTCGGCGTGATCGTCGATCGCCTGAACGCGTTCTACGCCTCGCTGGCGACCGACGGCAATCCGGCCAACGACGCGTTTGCGAACCTGGTGGCTTCGGCCGGCACGCAGGACGGCCGTCCTGCGCTGATCATCTCGGACGACGAGGCGCGCACCTTCAACGAAGGCGGCCAGGGCATCGGCTTCGTGGTCTCGACCGAAGGCAACGACACCTTCGAGTTCGACACCACGCGCGACTTCGCCTTCGACCAGGATTCGGCTGGTCTGTTCGAAGACCTCTATTTCGGCGACTTCCGCGACTTCACGGAAGGCGGGGCGGTTCCGCGCATCCCGGGCCTGTCGCCCGGCGTGACCGGCCAGATGCTGATCGACGGCTCCGAAGAGACCAACTTCTTCATCGCCGGCTACGACAACGACACGGTCTACGGCGCCGGCGGCGACGACCTTCTGATGGGCGGCGACCTGGAGTTCCTGCTGACCCACCAGAACAACATCAACCTGTTCGACCTCGAAGGCCACTTCGCGGGCAATCTGGTGCTGAGCCCGACGGGCGCGCTGGTCGGCAATGACGGCCGCGACACGCTGATCGGCGGCAACGGTTCCGACGACATCGTGCTGGAACTGGACGGCGGCGAGATCCATGGCGGCGCCAACCCGGCCGACTTCGGCAACGACCTGACGGCCTGGATCAACGGCTATCTGGAAGACCTCCTGTCGGGCGTCGACCTTTCGGACCTGTTCGAGGGCGACGGCGGTCTGCTGAGCGGCAAGCAGGAAGACACGCTGTGGCTGACGACGTTCACGCCGGGCCGCACCAATGACGTGACGGTGTCGACGGACGGCTCGCTGGACGAGCGCTTCATCCTGTCGGCGCTGCTGGGCACGACGCAGGACCTGTCCGGCGTCGCCGAGGCCGACGACGAGGCCGACGCGCTGGACGCCATCACCACCGACAGCGTGATCTACCTCGACCTCGGCTCGCAGCTGACCAACGACATCACGGACGTCTATCCGTGGCTGGCGACGTTCCAGGGCTATGGTGCCGACCGTCTCGGCACGGCCGACCAGTCGAGCTACCGCGAGGGCTTCTCGGCGGTGACCATCACCGGCATGGACCACATCAATGCGTCCGGTCTCGGCCGCATCGACTATCTGGCCGCCGGCACCAACGATCCGGAACTGAGCTTCGAGAACCAGCAGAACTATCGCGGCACCAACAGCGATCTCGTCCTGCGCGGCACCGATGGTCTGTCCATCGCCATCCTCAACCAGCCCGACCTGTTCCGTGGCATGATGCTGGATCTCGGCGACCTCAATGCGGCCGGCAATCCGTGGGAGCCGTATTTCGGTCTGACCTTCGCGCCGGTTCTGAAGTCGGGGGATTCGTCGGGCACGCAGTTCGACGTCACCAACCCGCTGATCAACAATGACGGCGTGTTCGATCCCAAGACGGTGGCGAGCGCCGAGTACACCGCCAACTTCCAGGCGATCGACTTCGACAACGAGCTGATCGCCAGCCGTGGCGACGACGTTCTGGAAGGCCGCGGCGGCACCGACCGCCTGTCGGGCCGCGAGGGCGACGACACGTTCGAGGTGTCGCTGCACTTCAACAACTTCCAGGAGACGGTCGAGCGCGACTTCCAGCCGGACGACGACGATGACGATCTGGACGGCCTGCTGCTGTTCCTGGGCGGCATCTCCGACACCGAACTCGGCCGCTACGAATCCGAAGGGATCGAATCCGGCTTCGACGACGACGTGGTCGACTACTGGGGCAAGCAGGGCGACGGGTTCAAGATCATCAACCGCGATCTCGACCTGGTCGACCGTCTCGGCAATCTGAACTCGCCGGACGGCCTGTTCCTGCTGGACGACGCCAACGCCAAGGCGCCGGGCTCGCAGAGCGACCGCATCGGCCAGGACTTCCGCGCGGCTCCCGAGGAGAATGTCGCGGCTCCGTCGCTGTTCACGGTGGCGCTGACGGGCGTGTTCGCCGACGACAACGCCTGGAACAAGGTGATCAACATCGCGCTGCTGGGCGGCGGGGTGGACCCTGACATCGACATCGACGTGTCCGGCTCGACCACGGTCGAGGAAGTGGTCGCCAAGGTGAACGCCGCGATCGCCGGCCTGGCCGACGATCCGGACCCGGAAGTGGCGGCGCTTGCCGGCCTGCTGCAGGCGGTGGTGGTGAACGAGGACGTGTTCACGGTGATCGGCCAGCCCGGCGCCTACAACTTCGTCGGCGCCACGGCCGATACGCTTGAGCCGGACAATCCGGAGGACGTCGGCGACGCCGGCGCGCAGGTGACGCTCGACAACCCGATCGAGACGATCGAGGGCGAGGACGACGAACTGGTGTTCGTCAGCTACCAGAACCGCTACGACAACGAGAAGACGGATTCCGACACCTTCAGCCTGGGCCGCACGGCCTATGCCGAGGACCTGGTGGTCAAGCTCGGCGCCGAGGGCACGGAACTGGTGGAAGGCCAGCAGTACCGCATCGACATCGGCAAGCTGAAGGACTTCGACGTCATCAGCCTGACGCTGAACGGTCAGACCTTCTCGGTGACGGTGGGCGTCGACGAGGTCGAGGGCACGGTGATCTCCGAGACGACGGCTGACGCGGTCGGCCGTCTGATCAGCGAGATCAACGCGGCGGTCTCGGCCGACGACGACAGCGCGATCGGCAACCTGCTGGTTGCCGGCGGCGCGATCATCCCCGGCCAGGACATCGTCTCGATCTTCATCCGCGAGGGCTCCGAGGACCAGGACGTCTATCTCGACGTTCCGGTGATCTCGATCACCAACGACTCGGGCGGCGTGAAGCCTGTGTGGTCGGTGTCGGACCTGTCGAACACGCATGTGTCGCTGACGCTCTATGACGGCCGCGCGGGCCAGGAAGGGCTGAACGAGGGCCGTGCTCATACGGAACAGCGCGGCGAGGGCGACCTCGGCGCCAACGAGACGGACTATTCGGACCGCTTCATCACCTTCGAGGGCAAGGAGAGCGAGGGCGACACGGTCGGCGTGAACCGCGCCATCCTGCAGACGTCGGAAGTTCTCGGCGCCAACGAGCGCAGCGTGCTGCAGGGCCTGGACGTTGCGATCTTCACGGCGGTGGACCCCGACGCGCCGAGCCTGGGCGAGGCGCAGGACGAAATCCTGATCGACCTCGGCAGCCACGACGCGCAGTGGGACATCTCCTTCGCCGACAGCCCCGACCTCGACCAGCCGGTGTATCTGCGCCTGGCCGACGGCTCGGACTGGGATGACGACATCGGCCAGCCGGTGGTTGAGACCGACAGCGGCGACCGCTTCGCGGCGATCCACGGCGACGACTTCCTGATCGGCGGGGACGGCAACGACCTGGTCGACGGCGGCCTCGGCGACGACAAGGTGCAGGCGAGCCGCGACAAGGGCCTCGGCGACATCCTGAAGGGCGGCGAGAACGTCGTCATCGACGGGACCGGCGAGATCCAGTTCAACCCGGACGGAACGCTGCTGCAGGTGTCGGACACCAATGGCGACGGCAACCCGGACAATGACGGGCTGACGCTGGTTCGCTTCAACGACCGCGCGATCTTCGACGAGCGGCTGTTCAAGCCGGCCTCGGCGGGCGGCACCTCCTTCATCATGACGGTGGGTGCGGCTGCCATCGCGCAGTCGGTGGACGGCTCGATCGCCTCGACCTACCAGGTCGACGAGGGCCGCGACGGCATCATCGACTACTTCGGCTCGCTCGCCGAGTTCGAGACGGTGCGTACGCTGTCGACCAGCGCCGACGACACGCTGAACCTGGTGGGCCTGTCGAACGACACGCAGTCGGGCGCCAATCTGTTCGGCCTCGGCGTGTTCTTCAACATGGACACTGGCTTCCTGACCGCCGACATCAACGATGACGGCGACTTCTCGGACGAGACCACGGACGGGCTGTCGACCACCTTCCACAGCTTCTACCAGGGCTTTGAAGAGGCCATCCTCGGCTCCGGCAACGACCAGGTGATCGGCTCCGGCGGCAACGACACCATCTCCGGCGGCGGCGGCAGCGACACCATCTCCGGCGGCGATGGCGACGACTCCATCTCCGGCGGCGCGGGTGACGACTTCCTC
>JAEUMA010000117.1 GCA_016793565.1 Rhizobiaceae bacterium | reverse complement strand
CGATGCCTTCGCGGGCTAGACGGGTGCATCACGTCCCGATCGCCAGAGGCCGGTCATGGAAGACGAACAGCGGGACGTGCCTGACGCCGCGCCACAGGACGCGGGACATCCCGACATCTACGGCGAAGACGGCGCTATCCGC
The DNA here is from genome assembly GCA_016793565.1 of Rhizobiaceae bacterium. Taxonomy (GTDB): domain Bacteria; phylum Pseudomonadota; class Alphaproteobacteria; order Rhizobiales; family Rhizobiaceae; genus JAEUMA01. Next base: position 5,354 of record JAEUMA010000117.1, on the reverse strand, counting down.
GCCTCGTATCTGGCGCAGGTCGGCGCTGCGATCGCCGATCGCGACACCCTGTCCCTGAAGCGCGACGTCGCGGACCTGCACCAGTCCGAGCTCGGCGACCTGCTCGAAGCGCTGATGCCCGAACAGCGCCGCGCGCTCGTAGATCTGCTCGGCAGCGATTTCGACTTCTCTGCGCTGACCGAGGTCGACGACGCCATCCGCCAGGACATCGTCGACAACCTGCCCAACACGCAGATCGCCCAGGCCATGCAGGACCTGGATTCCGACGACGCCGTCTACATCCTCGAAGATCTAGACGCGGAGGATCAGGAGGAGATCCTCGCGCAACTGCCGTTCACCGAGCGTATTCGGCTGCGCCGGGCGCTCGACTATCCGGAAGAGAGCGCCGGCCGGCGCATGCAGACGGAGTTCGTCGCGGTGCCGCCGTTCTGGACCGTCGGACAGACGATCGACTACATGCGCGAGGACCAGAACCTCCCCGACCATTTCACGCAGATTTTCGTCATCGATCCCACCTTCAAGCTGTTGGGCGCGGTCGATCTCGACCAGATCCTGCGCACCAAGCGCGCGGTCAAGATCGAAGACGTGATGCACGAGACCAGGCATGCCATTCCCGCGACGATGGACCAGGAGGAGGCGGCGCGGGAATTCGAGCAGTACGACCTTCTGTCGGCCGCCGTGGTCGACGAGAACGAAAGGCTGGTCGGCGTGCTCACCATCGACGACGTTGTCGACGTCATCCAGCAGGAGGCCGAGGAAGATCTGCTGCGCATGGGCGGCGTCGGCGACGAGGAGTTGTCGGACACGGTCTTCGCCATCTCGCGCTCGCGGGTGCCATGGCTGCTGGTCAATCTCGCCACCGCCTTCATTTCGGCCAGCGTGATCAGCCAGTTCGGGGCGACCATCGAGCAGATGGTGGCGCTGGCGGCGCTGATGCCGATCGTGGCTTCTCTCGGCGGCAATGCCGGCACGCAGACCATGACGGTCACGGTGCGCGCGCTCGCCACCAAGGATCTCGACATCTACAACGCCGCGCGCGTGGTGCGACGCGAGGTACTGGTCGGCATGATGAATGGGGCCGTAATCGCCACCATCATCGGCCTGGTGGCCGGGTTCTGGTTCAGCAACCCGCATCTCGGCGGCGTCATCGCCGCCGCCATGATCATCAACATGCTGGCGGCCGCACTCGGCGGCATCCTGATCCCGTTGCTGCTTGATCGGCTGGGCGCGGATCCGGCGATCTCCTCCTCTATCTTCACCACGATGATCACCGACGTGATCGGCTTTCTCGCCTTCCTCAGCCTGGCCAGCTGGTGGCTCAACCTCGGCTAAGTGTCGAATTGACTTTTACGTAAGCCGAAAGCAAATTCGACCCCGCCGCACGGGGGAAACATGCGCGAGTACTACACGATCACCGAACTCACCCGCGAATTCGACATCTCAACGCGCACGCTGCGCTTCTACGAGGACGAGGGACTGATACATCCGGTCCGGCGCGGCCGCACGAGGCTCTTCCGTCCGTCGGACAGGCATCTCGTCCGCCAGATCCTGCGCGGCAAGCGGCTGGGTTTCTCGATCGCCGAGATCCGCGAGATCATCCAGATGTACAAGGAGCCGCCGGGCGAGGTTGGCCAGTTGAAGCTGATGCTTCGCCGCATCGAGGAGAAGCGCGAGGATCTTCGCCAGAAGCGCCGCGACCTGGAAGAGACGCTGTCGGAGCTCGACCAGGCCGAAGAGGCCTGCGTGGAACGACTGGTGGAACTTGGCGTCAACACCTGACAGTGATGGCGCTCGCGCCAGCGCAGGTGTATGATTGCAGCCTGAATTGGCCCGAGTTCCGTGAAGTCCGGGCAGTCATGGGCCGGTTGCAGACGGGTATGCGCTTCGCGAGGGCGCTTCCATGAACGAAGCGATCAACCAGGTCGCAGTGCTTCGTAACTTCGTCGACGCATCCGTGGCGGACGCGATCGAACAGGTCATTGCCGACGGCGAGGACCGCGACCTCTGCCGCATCAACGCGCTTGCGTTCGCCGCCCGCCACGAACTCGATCCTGAAAAGACGATAGCCGGCTTCCTGCACGCGGCATCGCTCGGCATCTTCGACATATCGTGGAACGTGCTGTGCCCCGGTTGTGGCGGTGTGCTCGACACCAACGCGTCTCTGCGGACGGTGCTGAAGCAGGAATATGTCTGCGCATTGTGCGCGAGCGGCTATGAGCCGACGCTGGACGAACTTGTCGAAGTGACGTTCACGGTCAATCCGCGTCTGCGGCGCATCGCCGGTCACGTCCCGCACGAACTGCCGGTCAACGAATATCTCCGCCAGATGTACTGGAGCAGCGGCGTGGACCTGCCCGAGAACTTCGATGCGCTGATCGAGGAGATGGTGCTGGATAGCGCCGAAGTTCCCGCGGGCGAGAAACTGGTGATGTCGCTGCATCTGCCGCCGGTGTTCATCATCGTCTTCGAGGCGGTCACCCATTCCGTGCAGTTCATCGACGTCAAGGGCGAACCGATCCGCGAACGCCAGAACCTGTCGCTAGCCTACGACCGCGACCACGGCCACAACCAGACGCTGGAAATGCGGCCCGGCCCGGTGCGCATCTCCATCGAGAACCGTACCGACACGCGAGTCATTCCCGCGGTGTTCATCGCTGGCGACCCGCTGCACGACATGCTGCAGAGGCGGCGGCCTTTCCTGACCGCCAAACGGCTGCTCACCAACCAGACCTTTCGCGACCTCTACCGCACGGAGACGCTCGATATCGCCCAGCGGCTGAAGATCACCAGCCTGACCTTCCTGTTCACCGACCTGCGCGGCTCCACCGAGCTTTACGAACGCGTCGGCGATCTCGATGCGTTCGACCTCGTGCGCTCGCATTTTTCGGTGCTGAACGAGATCGTGGCTTCGGAGGCCGGCGCGGTCGTCAAGACGATTGGCGACGCGGTAATGGCGACGTTCTCTACGCCGGAACGCGCCGTAGCGGCGGCGCTTCGCATGCGCGAGGCCATGCGCGAACTCAACGCGAAATCGGGCAGCGAAGACCTGGTGCTCAAGATCGGCGTCCACGAAGGCCCGTGCATCGCGGTCGCGATGAACGAGCGGCAGGACTATTTCGGCCAGACCGTCAACATCGCCTCGCGGGTCCAGGGGCTTGCGCACTCGCAGGCGATTTTCACCACCGGCGCCGTCGTCGGCGACGCCGGCGCCGCCGACCTGCTGCGCCGCCGCAATCTGACGCCGGTCGAGCAGAACGCGTCGCTGCGCGGCATCGAGCGGCAGGTGCAGCTCTACGCCATTCCTTAGATCCAGCGGCGAACGCGCTTGGTGTAGTCGCGATACCGCTTCCCGAAGCGCTCGAAGAGGTGCTTCTCCTCAGGCTCGATGGCGAGCTTTTGTATCGCCAGCCCGGCGACGACCGCGAACAGGATGAACCAGACCGATCCGAGGATAAGCCCGCATCCGATCATCAGCGCGGCTCCTGAAAGGTAAATGGGATTGCGCGTGAACGAGAACGGCCCGGACGTGACTAGGTGCTCGCTCGGCCGGTGCGGTGCGACGGTCGTCTTAGCCCGACGCAACGCGCGCACAGTGGCGGCCGCCAGTCCGATCGAGGCCAGGACCAGCAGCCAGCCCGAAGCGTAAAGAATGTCGGCGGCCGGGCCCTCGATCCAGCCGAGCGGAAAGATGGCGTCGAGCGCTAGCGCGGCGGCGATGCCGACCGCATAGGCGACCGGAGCCCAGGGCACGCGGTAGGCACCGTGCGAAGCTGCCGTCACGGCGTTCCTCCCTCGCTTGGCGGCATTTCGGCGCTCTCGGTACAGCTCGCGGCAAGCGCCTCCATGCGCGACTGTAGCGCGTCATCGGCCTTGCCGGAATAGAGGCTGTCGAGAAGTCCGTCAGCCTCCAGCGATTCCAGCATGCAACCGCAGTAACCCTCGCAGAAGGCGGCGTCCCGCACCGCGTCGCACTGCACCCGGCAGGCCTGGACGAAACCGTCCTGCGGCCGGGTCGCCGGCGGCGGCGCGACCTGCGTGGCGATCCAAACCAGACCGATCAGGACCGGTTGGTGGATCAGATAGAAAGCGAGGCTGTGCCGGCCGCAGAATACGAAAGGCCGTTGCCAAACGGCTTGCGGCAGAGCTCCCAGCCGTTGCATCCAGCCGCGCGCTACCGCTGTCTTGGCCGCTGCGATGCCGATCAGCACGGCGCCGAACCATGGAAACACGGGCACGTAGTCGTTGGAGCGGGGGTTGACCGGCGCAAGGCCCAGCCACCACAGCGCAGGATGGTCGAACATCTGCGCGCGAAGAAAGTGCGGGCCGGCGATGACGATCGCCGCTGCGACCAGCGTCGCCAGCGGGGGAAGGCGCAGGAATGGGAGGCCGAGCACGCTCGCCAGCGCGATCTGATGGAGGATGCCGAAGAAGATGAAGCCTTGCGGAACGGCCAGGTAGGTAACGATGGAAATCAGCGCGGCCGCGCCGCCCACCATGGCCAGGCGCCGGAGCAGCGGGCCCCGGCGAATGCCGCGGCCATGCGCGAGATAGAGGCTCACGCCGACCAGGAACAGGAAGCTCGACGCGATGCAGCGGGCAAACAGCTTCCAGCCGCCGACAGCGGTGGTGCCGGGGTCGAGGTAGCCGAAGAATTCGAGGTCCCATGTGAAGTGGTAGACCGCCATCGCCAGGAGCGCGAAACCTCGCGCCAGATCAATCGCCTCGATGCGCGCGGCGGCTCGATAGGGAGACGGCGTATCCGGGGTGCTCATGAATTGGCTGCCGTTGTCGTGCCGCCTCTTATAGGCGAGCGGCGCCGAGGCCGCGAGGGACCGCCCGCGAGCGTCCATCTCGTCCACAGCCGCGCGTAGGACGGCCGCACCTTGGTCCAGAGCCGGCGAAACACTGGCCAATGACGCATTGCCGACACGTTGTCGGATTCGTGCCCTCGCATGGCTTTGGACTTTACCAGTCTGGCCTCGATTCGTCGCCTGGAACCGCAATGGCCACGCAAGTTCGCCATCCCATCTGGCTGCCCGCCGTGCCCACGCCCGGCGCGCGAACCTTCGCGGCGCTCTATGCGCTGGAATCATGCGCCCGCGCTTCCATCGCCAGCGTCATTCCGATCCAGGCCTACGAGATCCTGCGCAGCGAACAGGGCGTCTCGATCCTTTATACGGTCGCGGCGCTGCTCGGCCTGTCTGTGACGCTGTTCATGCCGATGCTGATCCGGCGGCTGGCGCGCCGCTGGGTCTACACGCTCGGCGTTGCCATGCTGATCGCCGGCGCGCTGCTGTTGATCCCTGCCACGCTGCCGAGCCAGCTCGCCGGCATGCTCGCGCGCGTCATGGGCT
>JAEUMA010000231.1 GCA_016793565.1 Rhizobiaceae bacterium | reverse complement strand
CAGCTCTGTCCGCTTCTCAATCCGGAGGCGATCCTCGCCACCAATACTTCGTCGATCTCGATCACCCGCCTCGCGGCGCAGACGGACCGGCCGGAGCGCTTCATCGGCATTCACTTCATGAATCCCGTACCGGTCATGAAGCTGGTCGAACTGGTGCGCGGCATCGCCACTGAGGATGTCACCTTCGAGGCCGCCCGCGAATATGTCACGCGGCTCGACAAAACGATCACCGTTGCCGAGGATTTCCCGGCCTTCATCGTCAACCGTATCCTGCTGCCGATGATCAATGAAGCGATCTATACGCTTTACGAGGGCGTCGGCACCGTCGAGGCCATCGACACCGCGATGCGGCTGGGCGCCAACCATCCGATGGGTCCGCTGCAGCTTGCCGACTTCATAGGACTCGACACCTGCCTGTCCATCATGCAGGTGCTGCACGACGGCCTTTCTGACTCGAAGTACCGGCCTTGCCCGCTGCTCGTGAAATATGTCGAGGCCGGCTGGCTCGGCCGCAAGACCGGGCGTGGCTTCTACGATTATCGCGGCAGCCATCCGGTGCCGACCCGCTGAGGGGGTCAGGCGGAGCGCCGTTGGTCTCGCGACCTGGCGGACTGTTCCGTGCCGATGAACATCGCGCAGCCGCGCCCCGCCGCCTTCGCCGCGTAGCAGGCCTCGTCGGCGCGTGCGATCAGCTCGTCGACGCCGCCCGCTCCAGTAGCGACCGGGGCAATGCCGATGCTGGCTCCGATGCGGTGCGTGCTGTTCTTCCAGGCGAAGGCTATCGCGTGGACGGCCGCGACGACACGGATGGCCATGGCTTCCGCCTCTTCGCGCCCGCTCGCCTCTAGGATTACCGCGAATTCGTCGCCTCCCATACGCGACAGAGTGCTTCGATGACCGAGCACCCTGCCGATCGTGTCGGCCACGCATTTCAACAGGGCGTCGCCGGCCGGATGACCGCTCGTATCGTTGACGACCTTGAAATGGTCGAGATCGATGTAGAGCAGATATTTGAGCGCGCCATGGACGGGTGACTCGCGGATCATCGTGTCCAGAACGCGCAGGAAGGCAGCGCGGTTGGCGAGCCCCGTCAGCGCGTCGTGCGAGGCGGCATAGGTCAGCTCGCGCTGCAGGGAGCGTGCATCCGAAAAGTCCTGGAATACGATCACCGAACCCGAGGCTACCCCGCCGCCTTCGGCGACAATGGGCGACACCACTTGGCGGATGCTGCAGACGGTACCGTCGCGCCGCAGCAGAACCGCGCGCGCATTCTGGTCAGCCTCGCGGTCGCCGTAGGAGAGGCGCATGCCCGTCTCCTCGTCTATGGCCACGTAGACGTCCTCGATGTCGAGCCCCGCGCCCTCCTCCTCGGAAACCCGTGTCAGATGTTCGGCCGCCGGGTTCATGAACGTGATGCGGCGGGCGCCGTCTGTGCAGATGACCGCGTCGCCGATCGACTGCAGCGTGACGCGTAAGCGCTCCTTCTCCTCGGCGAGCATGGCCGCCTGCTCGGCGATCCGCTGCTCGGCCTCCTTCAGCCGGGTGATGTCGGTATGCGTGCCGATCGCCCTCAGCGCGCGGCCGGACGCGTCGCGCTCCAGCGCCTTGCCGCGGTCGAGCACCCAGATCCAGTGGCCCTGCTTGTGCCGCATGCGGAATTCGGCCTCGAAGAACGATGTCTGGTTCTCAACATGCGCGCGGTCGGCCTTGGCGATCCTGTCCTGATCGTCCGGGTGGACGAGTTTCATCCACAAGTCCGGCTGGTCGCCGAGCTCGTGATCCTCGTAGCCGAGCATCTTCTTCCAGTCCGGCGAATAGTAGCTGCGGCCCTTGGTCAGATCGAGATCCCATACGCCCTGGCCGGCGCTGGCGAGGGCGAAATTCCAGCGCGTCTCGGCCTCCTTCAGGCGGGATGCCGCGAGCTTGGTCTCGTTGATGTCCTCGACCTGGACGACGAGATAAAGCGGCCGCCCTGTCTCCTGGTCGCAGATGACGGAGCCGGAAAGTTTTGCCCAGGTGGCGGAGCCGTCCTTGCGCAGGCAGCGCTGTTCGGCATGGTAGGAGCGCATGTGCCCGTCGCGCACTTCCAGAAGGGCGCCGGCCAGAGTGGCGACGTCTTTCGGGTGCAAGATATGCAGGAAGCTCATGCCGTCGATCTCTCCGGGCGCGAAGCCCAGCATGCGGGAGAGGGCGCAATTGCTTTCGATCAGCCGGCCGTCGAGGGTGACCATGGCGACGCCGATCGGCGATTCCGCCATCGCTCGACGAAAGCATTCCTCGCTTTCGGATATGCGCTTGCGGTCGGCCTTGTACTGGCGGATCAGCAGGCCGGCGAGGAAGGGCAGCAGCACGGTAACCGCGACGGCGAGCTGAAAGCCGTTGGCGAAGGCGTCGATGCCGTTGCCGATGCCGGGCAGCGTGCCGCTCATGCCGATCAGCACCAGCGCCATGCCGGTGGTCGCGCAGACCACAGCCATCTGGAAACCGGGCAGTTGCGGCGCGACGAGCATCAGCGGAAGAATCGCCAGAATGAAGGAGACCGGACCCCACGCTATCGCCAGGCATGCGACGAGCGCGCAGGACAGCGACACTGAGACGAGCTGGATGCCCTCGCCGGGGTCTGAGAGTTTGCGGAGTTCGGCGCGCGTGACCGACAGCATGACAGGCAGGGCGAGTGCGAAGCCCAGCGCGTTGGCGGCGAACCATTTCCAGGCGGTCACGAAAACAGGCCAGCCGAACAGGATGTCGGCCGGAATGGCGAAAGCGATGGCGGCGATGGCCGTCGCCAGTCCGCCGGCCAGCCCGAGTACGGCCGCGAAATCGGCGACGCCGATGTCGGACGGCTTCCCTGGCGGCATCCGGCGTACGCTGAAGCGCAAGGCGAGCGCAACATGGGCCAGGTTGACCAGCGAGAACAGTGCCGCCGCCTCGACCGACGAGCCGCCGGAGAGATTGGCGGCCAGGGACGCCAAGGCGAGGGCGGCATAGCCACGGGGCGTCGCCAGCGCCGGTCTGCGCAGCATGACCGCGAAGGCGAAGACGTTCGCGAACCAGACGCCGGCTATGCCGTTGCCGATGCGCGAGAGCCAGATCGAGGCGACGGCCAGAAGAAAATAACATACGGCAAACAACCCGGTTCGCATCGCCGCCCTGGCGTCGAAGCCCTCGATAGCCTGCACGCTCTTCACCGTCTCTGTGCCCGAAAATTTCCGTCGTATCGTGGGCGCGCGCTTTTAAGGAATGGTTGCCGCAGGGACAAGCGGGCAGCAAGCGCGCTCGTGCTTCCACGCATATGCTTAAGAAGGGCTTGCCGGCCGCAGCCGCACGACTTTACCGCGACGTAACCCGCATCCGTTATGAGGGGGCCGGTGGCTTCTGACCCTGAACCGCTCAAAAGGATGGCTCCGGTGAACATAGCGCTCGTCGGCACTGGCTTCGTGGCCGACTACTACATGACCACGCTGAAGAACCATCCGTCGCTGCGGATGGCAGGCGCCTTCGATCGTAACAGCGAACGGCTGAAGCAGTTCTGCGCTTTCTGGAAAATACGGGCCTATGACAGCCTGGATGGCGTGATGGCCGACCCGGATGTCGGCATCGTGGTGAACCTGACGACGCCCGAAAGCCACTACGCCGTCAGCAAGCAGGCTCTGGATAGCGGCAAGCATGTCTATTGCGAGAAGCCTCTCGCCATGCGCTACGAGGACGCCGCCGAGCTCGTGGAGCTTGCCGCGCTGAAAGGCCTTGTGCTGGCCACGGCGCCTGCGAACGGGCTCAGCGATGCGCATGCGCTGGTGGCCAGGGCGCTTGCTGACGACCGCATAGGAACGCCGAGGCTGGTCTATGCGGAGATGGAGGACGGAGCGGTCTTTCGCGACCGCTGGAATACCTGGCGCTCCATTTCGGGGGCGCCGTGGCCCGGCCTGCACGAGTTCGAGATCGGCTGCACGTTGGAGCATGTCGGCTATGCCCTTTCCTGGCTCGTCTCGCTTTTCGGCGCTGTGGAAAGCCTGACGTCGTTTTCGGCGATCACCTTTCCGGACAAGGGCGAGGGTACTCGCGCCATCGAGATGGCGCCGGATTTCTCGGTCGGCTGCCTGAGGTTCCGCAACGGCGTGGTCGCGCGCGTCACCAATGGGCTTGCCGCGCCGCGCGACCGTTCTCTCACTATCCTCGGCGATGGCGGCTCCATCACCGTGCGCGACCTGTGGGACAACCGGTCCGTGGTTCATATGGAGAGCACCGCCGAGCCGAAGCAGTTCGCTATGAAGGTGGTGAACCGCGCCGAGATGAAGCTGCGCCGATTCATTCCCTGGAAGCCCACCCCCGGTCGTCGCCTCGGCTATCCGCGCGGCCCGGCCAAGGGACTGCCGTCGTTCCCGTCGCAGATCGATTTCGCGGCGGGGCCGGCCGCCCAGGCCCAGGCGATCGCCGCCGGCGTGCAGCCGCTGTTTTCCGGCAAGCGCGCTCTGCACATCACCGAAGTCGCGCTCGCGCTGAACAACGCATCCGCCTATCCCCAGCCCTACAGCCCGCGCAGCAGCTTCTGAACGGCATCACGTTTTTGGCAACGGCCTCGTCTTTGCCGCGATTGCTGTTATCCTTCGTAGGTACTGCGTCGTGACCGCCATGGTCCGGCGCACGCCGGAAAGGGCAGATGAGCGGCAGCGACGACGCAGACGGCAGATATCTCTCCGGTCTTCATCGGACACGACTGGCAACCGCCCTGACCATGACAGTCGAGCGGGCTTGGCCGCTGCTGCTGCCCGCGGTGCTGGTGGCGGCGCTGTTCATGAGCGCTTCCTGGCTTGGCCTTTTCCGGCTGCTGCCGGACAATGCGCGTATCGCTATCGTCGTACTGTTCCTGCTGGCGCTGTTCGCCGCGGCCTATCCCCTGCGGTATTTCCGGCGGCCGACCACGGCTGAAATCGATCGCCGGATCGAGCATGCCAACGACCTGCGCCACACGCCGGTGCTAGCGCAGTCGGACGCGCTCAGCGGCGGCGGTTCGCCGTTCGCGCAGGCGCTGTGGCGCGAGCATCAACGCCGCATGGCCCGGCAGTTGCAGCACGTTCACGGAGACGCACCGCGCACTGGCGTTCCCGAGCGCGACCCATGGGGAATGCGCGCCGCCGTGGCGCTGCTGCTGGTCACCGCTTTCGCATTCTCGTTCGGACCGCTCGGCGGTCGCGTGACTGACGGGTTTCGTGCCCATGCCGGAGCCGAGGCTGCGCCGCCGCGCGTCGACGCCTGGATCACGCCTCCCGCCTATACTCGCAAGGCGCCGATTTTTCTGACCGCAGGCAGCGCGGCCGAACGTTCCGCGGTGACCGTCGTGCCGGAAGGCAGCGACGTGACCGTGCGCGTGACCGGCGGCGCAGGCAACGAGACGCTGATTATCGTGAACCGCGACGGCGAGGCGCGCGAGATGATGCCGGCCGGCGCCGGCGCGGAGGTCGCCGTTTCCGGCTCGCCCGCTCCTGCCGCTTCCGTGGCGCGTCAGTTCTCCGGCAAGCTCGAAGCCGACGGGGAACTGCTGCTGAAGTCCGGCGAAACCGACCTGCAGCGCTGGGCGTTTTCGGTCACCGACGACACCGTTCCGGTCGTACGTTTCACCGACGAGCCGAAGCGCGCCGTCAACGGTACGCTCGAACTCAACTACGAGGTCGTCGACGATTACGGCGAGGCTTCAGCCAAGGCTGAATTAGCACTCGACGAGCACGTGAAGCCGGGCGAGCGGCCGCTG
>JAEUMA010000028.1 GCA_016793565.1 Rhizobiaceae bacterium | reverse complement strand
AGCGTCCGTCGCGCCGCGATGCGCCGCAGCCCCATCCGCAGCCGCCAGGGCAGGAAGGGCTTCAGGGCGTAGTAGAAACGCTGGTGATGGCGAAGCATGGCTCGCTGGGGAGCGGGTGCGGCGACGACGGTGGAAGCGACGGGCACGAAGCCCGACGCACTGGCTGAGAGCGATGGTCCTGGAGGCGGTGACACCCGCCGGGTCAGACAGCGCTCGCGTTCCGAAGTATCCGGAACCGCGTTACAGGCGGGTCACGAAGCAGTGAGTTCCTGCTGCAGCCCGTTCGGAACGTAATTCTTGGTCTTGTTCAGGACGATGCCGACATGCGCCTTGGATTCGGCCAGCATGGCGCAGGCGCCCTCGACGATCTCGCGGTCCGTCTTCTCGGATTCGACCACCATCAGCACCATGTCCATGAAGCCGGCCAGGCGGGGCGTGATGCTGAGCTGGTTGACCGCGGGCATGTCGAAGATGATGTAGTCGAAGTCGCTGGCCTTGAGCTTCGGCACGAGGCGCGCGAACCGCTGGGGCAGGTTGCGGGAGAGGCGCTCGCTGTTGCTCGATTCGGAGACGACGTAGAGGTGCTCCGTCACATGGGCCTGCGAGCGGGCATCGCCCTCGAGCACGTCGTCGAGGCCGCAGACCACCTTGCCGTTGGCGAACTGCTGGGCGGCGCCGCGTTCGGCGGTCATGTCGACGAGGAGCACGTTGCCTTCGCCGGTCTCGGAGAGGCTGCGCGCCAGCCCGCTCGCGGTGGTGGTCACGCCCGCGCCACGGCGCAGGCTGGTGATGGCAACCAGCTTCGGTTTGTGCGTCAGGTTGCGGCTCTCGAAGTAGCTGATGAGGCGGTCGCGCAGCGTCTCGTGGAAAGGCTGGAGCGCATCGATGCGGCCGAAGCGGACGGGTTCCGCCGGCGCCGCCAGCGCGGTCGAGCCGTGGCCGTCGCCGTTGCCGCCGGTCAGGGCGGGCCGCGAAGGCACGTCGAGCTGGAGCTTCAGGTCGCGGGCCCGGAGACGCGGGACGGAAAGCAGGAGAGGAACCCGCATCAGGCGCGCGAGATCCTTCGGTCGGCGGACGGAGCGGTCGAAATACATCTCGACCAGAAACGCCCAGGCGAAGCCGGCGAGGATGCCGATCGCGGCGGCGAGGCCGACCTTGCGCATGTTCATCGCGGCGCGGAACGGGGTCGAAGGCGTCTGGATCGGAATGATGTTGGAGACCTTGCCGTCGCCCATCGTCTGATTGACGCGCGATTGTTCGAGCGCCGCTTGATAGTTGCGGTAAGTCTGCTCCTGCATCTCCCGGTTGCGCTTGAGCTCGGCGATCGGGCCCTCCACGCGATCGAGGCGGGCCATCTCGGCCTTGAGGCGATCCATCTGGGCGTTCAGCTCCTTGATCTTCGCCTGGTACGAGGTGATCTGGATCCACGCGGTCGAGATCTCGATGCCCAACTGCCTGGCCGGATCGGCCGGATCGATCGAATTCGTGCTGACCTTGACCAGGCCGGGATGCTCGGTCCGCATCTTGGCGACCTTCTCCTCCGTTTCCCGCCGCAGGGCCTGGATATCTTTCACCCGCGAAGCCGTGGGGGTGAACTGAATGAGCAATTCCTGCTCGAGGGCCTGATACTTGCTGAGCTGGCTGTAGAGGGTGCGGAATTCGTCGAGGACGGACGGCGGGACTTCGGGCGTCGCGTCCGATTTCGCCGCTGCATCGGGCGTGGGCGAGGTCTGGCGCTTCTTCAGTTCCTCGTAGACGGCGAGGCGGGCGGCGAGTTCGGATTCGTAGGTCTGCAGTTCGCGCCGGATGGAAATCATCTGGTTGCTGATGCCTTCCTTCGCGATCTCGGGCGAAATGGCGCCGGCGCTGGCGATCGCGCGGCGCAGGTCGTCTTCGGTCTGGTTCAGCCGTTGCTTCATGTTGTCAGCATCGGCCTGGAGCGCGTCGCCCAGTGCGCCGGTGGCCCGGTGGGCCTCCACGTGCATCTTGTAGTAGGTGTCGATGATCTCGCGCAGCGTCTGCGTGGCCATCTCCGGGTCGGGGTGCCGGAAGCTCACGTGAATCACGCTGTTGGATTGCCCGAGGCCGACATCGAGATTGTACCGGACAAAAGCCGTGGCCGCGAGCGAGTCGCTGCCGCCGCCGGCCTTGGCGAGGATCTTTTCGGCGCCGACGGCCTCGGCCACCCGGCGAGCGAGATCCTCGCTGCGCAGGATCTCCATCTCGGTGTTCATGATCGAGGCTCCACGCTCGTCGGGCGAGAGCTTCGCGGGCGAATTGACGTTAGCGGCCGGGGTCTTGCTCTCTGTCAGGATGTACTTCACGAGCAGCCGGGCCTCGGACTGGAAAGGGGGGGCTTCGGACCGGTAGATCGCTCCGGCGGTGAGCAGCCCGGCCAGGGAGCAGAGCACGATCTTCCACTTGTGGCGAAACAGCACGTAATAGATGTCGCCGAGGTCGAGTCCGTGGTTGGGCGTGGCGATGGGCTGCGGATTCATGATCGTGTAAAAGAAGGGAGCGGGGCGAAACTACGGTAGTGAACTACTCCATATCGGCCTGCCGGCTCAGCGCATCAGCCGAGATGCTTGTAGAGGGCGGCGCCGATTAGGCGAGTCAAAGGTTGGGGCAGGACGCGAAACACCCGCGTATGCAGGCCTTCGGCCGCCTTGTCGGGCGTGGAAATGACCGCCGCGGTGCGGGTGTCATAACGATAATAATGAACGGGAAATTCCTCCGCGTGCCAGGACAGCTTGAAGCGTCGGAGGCCGTCGTTGGCGAGCGACGTGCGGCCGAAATCGAGGCGTTGGAAACCGCGGGCGGCGTAGTGTTCGATGGCGCGCCAGATCACGAGATTATTGCCGCGCACCTGTTGATAGGCTTCGTCCGAGGCGGAGAATTTATAGAGCAGATTCGGGCCGCTGAAGATGAAGACCGAGGCCGCCACCGGCACCTGGCGATAGCGCGCGACGACGACCGAGCCGAAGCCGGGGGCGACGATATGGCGATGGATCTCGGCGAAAAACCGCCAGGGCTGGGGCGGCAATCCGTGGCGGGTCCTGGTCTTGCGCAGCAGCGCGTAGAACGTTTGGACGGCGGAGAGCGAGTGCTCGAACTCGACGGTTACGCCTTCGGTTTCGGCTTTGCGCACGGCGCGTCGCACGGCGCTGTCGAATCTGGCGAAGAGCGTGGCCGCAGGAACGCTGAGGTCGAGGGCGTGGCCGTGGAAGGAAACCGACGGCGGATCGTCCGGGTGCCGGGGCGGAGTGCCGCGCAGTTCTATATATTTCCACCGCCGCGCCCGGGCGAGGGCGAAGAGGGCTGCGTAGAGTCCGGGAAGCCGGGCGGCGGTGGCGCCCAATGCCGGGCAGTTGTCGGTGAAGGGCAGGGAAACGCCGCGGGCACCGGTCAGCCAACTGCGGACTTCCAGGAGAGGCAGGACGCAACTCAGGTTGTCGTCC
>JAEUMA010000660.1 GCA_016793565.1 Rhizobiaceae bacterium | reverse complement strand
TCGGGCTTGACCCGGGAGGTACGATCCCCTCATCCAGCCGGACACCGTTCGACGACGGGTTGTGCGGACTGGTCGAGGAATTCAGGCCCGAGGTGGTGAGTTTTCATTTCGGTCTTCCCGAGCGCCGCTTGCTGGACCGCGTGCGCGCCACCGGTGCAAAAATCCTCTCCTCGGCAACGACGGTCGCGGAGGCGCGATGGCTCGACAGGGAAGGCTGCGACGCCATCATCGCTCAGGGGCTGGAAGCCGGCGGGCACCGCGGCAACTTCCTGAGCGACGACATGGCGCGGCAAGTCGGCACCTTCGCCCTGGTTCCGCAGGTGGTGGACGCAGTTAAGGTGCCGGTGATCGCCGCCGGCGGCATATCCGACGCCCGTGGCATAGTCGCCGCCCTGGCGCTCGGCGCCTCGGCGGTCCAGATCGGCACCGCCTATCTCTTCACGCCCGAGGCGCGCCTTGCCGCACCGCATCGCAAGGCGCTGCGCAGCGAGCAGGTCGAGGAGACCGTTCTGACGAACGTTTTCACTGGCCGTCCAGCGCGCGGAATGCTTAACCGCGTGATGCGGGAGGTCGGCCCGATCAGCCCGCTCGCGCCGGAATTTCCGCTGGCGGGCGGGGCATTGGCGCCGTTGCGCGCAGCGACCGAGCAGACGGGTTCGGGCGACTTCATGTCCCTGTGGTCCGGGCAGGCGGCGCGGCTGTGCCGCGATCTGCCGGCCGGCGAACTCACGCGGCGGCTCGCCGTCGAAGCGCAGACGCTGATGGCCAGGATGAGCGGCTGAGCATCTGTTGCCGTGCGAACGGGATCTTCCAGGTTAGACGGACACGGATCTGAGACCGTCCAGGGCCGCACGCAGCTCGGCGCGCATTTCGGTGGCATCCGCAAACAGCGCATAGGCCGGATAGCTAAAGCGGGGCGCATCCGGGACGCACTGGAGTTCGCCGGAACCTAGATGCGGCTTCACGGCGCTCTTGCGGAAGTAACCGGCGCCGCCGACGCGCAGCATGTAGCTCAGCCCGAGAGGGCCAAAGCCGACGGCAGGGCCGGCGTCTCCAAATTCGGCGGGCCCGATGCCAGACATCGCGGCGAAATGCGGCCCCCAATCGACGTGGATATAGCCCGGCCGGTCGTCGTCTGCCCGTGGCGGAGTGCGTACGAGAAGCAGTTCTTCCTCGACGATCAGTTCCACCCTGAAGCCGGAAAGCAGCGGAGGCGAATAGAGGACCGCGACGTCCAGGACGCCGGTACGCAACTGTTCGATCAGCTGGTCCTGCATGCCCACATTGGCACGAACGGCAATGCCCGGCTGCCGATCCCTCATCCACACCAGCCAGTCGACCAGAAGCGGATTCCACAGGCTGAACTCGCCGCCCATCGCGACGACGGCGGTGCGACCTTGCGGAACCTTGAGCTGCTGGCGGGCGCGCTCCCAGACCTGCATCAGCGACTGCGCGAACCGCTCGAAATCGCGGCCTGCGGCGGTCAGGACGGCGCCGTTGCGGTTGCGCACGAACAGCCGACGCCCGAGTTCCTCCTCAAGCGTGCGGATGCGCGCGCTGACGGTGGTCTGGGTGACGTTCAGCCGCTCCGCCGCCTTCAGGAAGCTTCCCGTATGGACGATCTGAAGAAAGGTTCTTGCGCGGTCGATGTCCATGTTTGGCCCCATAGTGCAAATAATTTGCAGTGATAGTGCAGTTAATTCCGTTTGCCTTCTGCTTTAGCAACGCCCAGCCTGACGTCTATCCGACAGTCCGAAGGTCGCCGCATGCCTGACTCTCACGACCAAGCCGAATACGCCTCGCCGCCCTGCTTCATGCATGAGCTTTCTCCGGACTTTAGGGGCATCGAGGTCCGCTCCGACGCGTGGCCGGACGTGCAGCGGTGGCGCAAAGCCGAGCGCGCCAGGCTGATCGAACGGCGCATGGCCTTGGCGCCGAGCGACCGCCAGGTCCGTTCCAGCGAAATCGCGCGGCGGCTCGATCTCGCCATCACCGAGTTTGCCGGCGTCACCGTCGGCAGCTACTGGCCGATCCGTGGAGAGCCGGACCTGCGCGACTGGAGCGTCTCGGTTGCGGCGCGCGGCGGACGGATCGCGCTGCCGGTGGTGATCGAGAAGGGCCAGCCGCTGGAATACCGCATCTGGAGGCCGGGCGAGCCGCTGGAACGCGGCGTGTGGAACATCCTCGTCCCAGCGAAGGGGCCCGCCATACGGCCCGATATCGTG